>CALVEX010000191.1 GCA_944326655.1 Candidatus Gastranaerophilales bacterium
AAGGAGGGCTGTATATAAAACAGCTCCTATTTTTTAATAATCTTTTTTAGATAAATCATATCAACTAATTGTTTTCCATTTTCAAAGATAGGATGAGAATAATTATCGATAAAAAAATTCTTTATTCTGCGGGTTTCAATAAACCCGCGTTTTTTATAAAACCTGAGTGTTTTTTCATTTTCTCCCGTCCCGAGAATTACAGCTTTAAAATCCTTTTTATATCTGTCAAATACAAAATCAAGCAGAGCTGAAGCATATCCTTTATTTCTGTACTGCGGGTAAGTTGCAAGATTTTTTATTTCAACGGTTTCAGAATCAATCTCCATAACCGCACAGATTGATTTCAATATATCATTATCGTACAAAGCAAAAATGGTTGATTGTTCTAAGTATCTGTTAATCATTGATACCTCTTCATCGCCGATTAGCAATATGTCCATAAAATCTGTTTTATTTGAAATAACTTTTCTAATTTCCATCTCTCAGCCTATTTTTTCCGTTTATTAATCTATGATAGCATAAGTATAAAACAAAAGAGGGGAAACTATTCTGGTAAAAAATAATTACAAATTTAATGAACAGGATTCAATATAGCCTCTGCCTCAGATATTTTTCCCTAACTCATAAGCCTGTTTCGGATATTGTGTATGATTAACATCGCCTTCTGTCCAAACTCCTGATGCAATAACTTTTCCTGCATCAGACCAGCCGAGATAATTTAACAATGTTTCGTAGTGGTTTATTATGGGCTGCGCTTCTTTGGCCGATGTGTCAGCGTAAGTCAGAATTAAAACAGCTTTTTTAGGAGCATGAATTTGTCCGTTGATTGCGTAAAATCTGTCAATTACGGCTTTTATTTGAGCAGAAATCCCGAAATAATACATTGGAGTTGCAAACACAACAGCATCAGCGTCAACTATGTTGTTTCTGATAAACTCAAAATCATCTTTGAATACACACTGACCATTCATTCCGCATTTGTTGCAGGCAACACATGGGTGAACATTTTTGAATGCCGCATCGAATCTTACAATACTATGTCCTGCTTCTTCAGCTCCTTTTATAAAATTGTCAACAAGTGTGTTTGAATTTCCTTTTTTTCTTGGGCTTCCTGTAATAACAAGTATCTTCATTTTTTTATCTCCTTTTGAAATTTGATTACCTGCAAAACCGGATGCGGCTCCAATAACGGCTGCTCCTGCAGCAGTAATAAGCGTATTTTTTATAAATTTTCGTCTATCCATTTAATTTAAATCCTTTTTTATAATCCTAGCACTTTAGAGCTGCTCTAAGTCAAGTTTTTTATAGAGTATTAGCCGTTAAATTATGAATGATTTATCAAACATAAAATCAAACAAGACTCAGTGGAGTCACTGAGCCTTGTTGCTATATTTAATAAGTCAGTTTTTTCTTATGCTTTATGCAAAGGCCCTTTGTCTTTGTTCTTGGTTTGCTTTATTTTGAGCCTTTTTAGCTTCTTGTTTAATCCTTTCGTTAACTACAGGGTCTTGTACAAATACTTTTTTAAGTAATCGTCCTTTAGAATCTATGTCAAAATCACGACCTTCATAGACTATTTTAACCCTTTCTGTTGTTCCGCCGGAACTTATTGTTACATATTTTGAAATTTTTCTGAAAGAGCCGCTCGGGAAACCGGCAACATATCTTTCTATATTATCTATTACATCACCATCATCTGAGAAACTATATTGAGCGTGGGTTATATTTGCAGGGGTGTTATAAAGTTGTCTTCGCAGTTTATCAAAATGATAGATTTCATCTTCACTAATTTCACATTTTTCTAGAGCATTGGATACTCTGTCAAACTTTATTAATTCATTACTGCCTTCTTTATATATAGAACACAATGGACCTTCATGTTTGACAGTTTTAATTAAGTGACGTTCATCATCAAAAAAGAATTTTACAATTGTTCCGAAGCCAAGATTTTTAATTTTAGCTCTTGCCGGACCGTCTTCAGCCCAGGCTTTGGAACTATACTCAGACCAGCATCCATTTTTTCTATCGTAAGTCAAATATCTGCCTTTTTTATTTTTTATATATAGCTGTCCCAATTCTTTTGAGTACTCAACTTTATATTTTTTAGGGATTTGTAATATTTTCCTTAAGTTGGCATTTTCATCCAGATATGTACACATCCATAGCCGGGTTTCTTCCAGTGCTTCTATTTTCCATCTGCTTAAACCCATCTCAGACCATTCATTTGCAGTCTCCCCTGCTTTGGTTGTTTGCGCGGGTTTGCCAATTTGTTCCGGTTTGTCTGAATTTGTCTCAACTTTAGGCTGCTTTTGAAGTTTGCTGGCCTGTTCCGGATTAACAGAAGCAGTTTCCGGTTTAGGAGTATTTTCCGGACTGCTTGTTGGTTCAGGTTTGCCTGAATTTGTCTCAACTTTAGGCTGCTCCTGAGGTTTGCTAATCTGTTCCGAGTTACCGGAAGCAGTTTCCGGTTTAGGAGTATTTTCCGGATTGCTTGTTTGTTCCGGTTTGCCTGAATTTGTCTCAACTTTAGGCTGCTCCTGAGGTTTGCTGGCCTGTTCCGGGTTACCGGAAGCAGTTTCCGGTTCGTTTGTTGGCTCGGGTTTATCCGAAGGAGTATCTTTTGGGGGCACTTCATCGGTATTGTTTGTTCCGTTCGTATTTGGGGATTTGTTATCTCCATCAGGAGAATCAATGTGTGGATTATCAGAATCTTTTTTTAGTTTTAATTCCCACTCTTTAATAACTTTTGTTTGCGGATTTGAAGTATCTATACTATCATATACTGTCCAAGCCTTATTGTCTCCCTGGTCGCTAAATCTAATGAATTTATCAAAAACACCTCTGTTATCAGTAACGATAACATCGTTATAATTAATATCGCCCTTTGAATACTTAAATTCCAGTTTACATTTTCCGTTTTTCAATTTTGTGATTATAGGTTGAATATCTTCCGAAGCACTGCCGTGTTCAGAAGCATGAAGTCTTTTAAAATTTTCAGCAAGTAAATTAAGTTGTTTATCTAATGCATTTATTGCGTTATTAGTGAGACTTTTTTTGATTAAAAGCCCGCCGATTACGGCTGCAGTTAAAGCTGCGGCGCCAAGAAAAAGATTTCTTGCAGTTTTTGAATTTTCTCCCTCCGTATTAGAAGCATTTGGGGGGGGGGCATCATGAGAGCTTTTAAAACTTACAATATTGCGTGGATTTGACAACTTAATCGGAATAAGAGAATCTGACATCACTGTTAACCTTTCTAAACACTTTTTACTTGTAATAAGACAATAGTATTATGTTATATATTTAATAAGTCTAAAAAACAATAAAAATTGTTATTTTTAGCAATATTCATTTAATAAAACTTTACAGAAAAAATTTTATTACAAAATTTTCAGGTTATAGTAAAAGATAGTGGTATAATATTAATTGCAGAAAAAGAGTTATAAATACCTGCAAGGCAAAAAACGCATTAACACAAAGGGTTGATATGGAACAAAAATCTCTTTTTGAAAATGAAAATAACCAGCCGCTTGCATCACGCATGCGCCCGCGGGATTTGGATGAATTTGCCGGCCAGCAGCATTTAATCGGAGAGGGAAAAATTCTGCGGAAATTTATAGAAGAAGACAAAATTTCCTCAATGAGATTCTGGGGGCCTCCGGGGGTCGGCAAGACAACACTCGCAAGCATTATTGCAAACAGAACAAATTCAACATTTATAAATTTTTCTGCCGTAACAAGCGGGATTAAAGAAATAAAAACAGTTATGACAGAGGCAGAAGCAGCTCGTAAAATAGGACAAAAAACAATTGTTTTTGTAGATGAAATTCATCGCTTTAATAAAGCCCAGCAGGATGCATTTTTGCCGTTTGTAGAGAAGGGAAGTATTATTCTTATCGGTGCAACCACTGAAAATCCTTCGTTTGAAGTTAACGGCGCTCTCCTTTCAAGATGTAAAGTTTTTGTATTGCAAGGGTTAAAAACAGAAGATATAGTAACTCTTTTAAAGCGTGCAATAACAGATAAACGCGGATTTGGCAGCCAAAAGGTCAACATAACTGATGAACAGTTAGAAATTGTTGCAAAATTCGCCAACGGAGACGCCAGAAATGCCCTTTCTACGCTGGAAATGGTTGTGTTAAACGGAAATGTTTCACAAAACGGCGAAATTACTGTTACTGAAGAAACTTTAGAACAGTGCATATCGAAAAAATCGCTCCTTTATGACAAGAACGGTGAAGAACATTATAATATTATATCAGCACTGCATAAATCGATGAGAAATTCCGACCCGGATGCGGCAGTTTACTGGCTTGCAAGAATGCTTGAAGCCGGCGAGGATCCTTTGTATGTTGCAAGGCGTGTAACAAGATTTGCAAGCGAGGATGTCGGGCTTGCAGACCCGCATGCCCTGGAAATTGCAATCGCGGCATATCAGGCATGTCATTTTATAGGAATGCCCGAATGTTCCGTTCATTTAACTCAGGCGGTTGTTTATATGTCGCTTGCCCCGAAATCCAATGCATTAGATGTTGCATACGCACTGGCAAAACGAGACGCAATTAGAGAGCTGGCAGAACCTGTTCCTCTTGTTATAAGAAACGCTCCTACAAAACTTATGAAAGAACTGGGTTATGGTAAAGGGTATCAGTATGCACACGATACGGAAGAAAAATTGACCAATATGCAGTGCCTACCTGATTCTTTATTGGGTACTGAATACTACCGTCCGACAGAGCAGGGGCTTGAAGCAAAATATAAAGCGAAATTGGAAAAGATTAAAGAATGGAAAAAATCACATTAAGCTTTAATTTTATTTGTAACTTTGTCTGTGGATAATTGCTTTCTTGTTACGGCAAGTAATACCCCGAAAAGTATTAGTAATACTCCTATGGATATTCTTAAAGTCAAATGTTCATTGAAAAACAAAATTCCGAAAAATATTGCGGTCAAAGGTTCCAATGCGCCTAAAATTGCCGTTTTTGTCGAGCCTATGAGTTTTATTGCAACATTTATCGTTTCAAGCGAAATAATTGTCGGCAGCATTGCAAGCCCCGTAACATAAAGCCATAAAACAGGTTTGTTAAGTATTTGAAGTTCCGTGCAGAATTTCAGATTTACAATGTAGACCAAAAGCCCGAACAACATTACATAAAAACTCATTTTTAAACTATTCATGTGCTTTATTATTTTTATGTTTTTAACCCCGACAATATAAAGTGCATACAAAAGAGCCGACGCAAAAACCACGGAAACACCATGAAAATTAAGGCTTGTTCCCGGTTTGCCGTTGTATAGAAGTACAATTCCTATAGATGTTAATAATATAGAAATAACAATGGTCATACTCATTTTTTCCTTAAAAAATAATGACATAATTACGGCAACCAAAACAGGATAAATGAAAAGTATTGTACAGGCTATTCCCGCTTCAATGTATTTAAAGGCTTCAAATAATGTCAGAGAAGATAAAGAAAAAAATAATCCGAGAATTAAAAGAACAAAAAATTCTTTGAGTGTAATATGCAATGACATTTTTTTGATGAATTTTAACCAGATGCCGTATAAAACAACCGCAATTGCATATCTGTAGAATAAGACGGAATTTACTCCTATTCCGCCTGCAAATAAAGGCAGTGCAAATAAAGGATTTGTCCCGTAGCTTGCAGAGGCTATTGCGCCGTTAATTATACCTTTTGTATTCCTGTTCATTACATCTCCTCAACTATTTCTCAATTATAACAATATATATTAATGTGATTAAAAAATCAATTTAGGAATTTAGGGATTTAGTGCTATAATATATTTATGAAAATTGGAATTATTGGTTTAGGACTTATAGGCGGCTCTTTATTTAAGGATTTGAAAAAATCGTATGACGTAATTGCGGTTTCCAAATCACAAGACGGCGAAAATATTTATAAGTCTTATGAAGTTTTGAAAGACAGAGACATTATTTTTGTCTGCACTCCTATGAATAAAACACTTGCAGTACTTGACGAATTGGAAAATATTTTATCACCTGAAACAGTTGTAACAGATGTTTGCAGTCTTAAAGAATTTGTCACAAAAAAAGAGAGACCTTATAATTTTATTCCGTCGCATCCTATGGCCGGAACTGAGCATAAAGGTTTTGAAAATTCTTTTGAAGGTTTATTTAAAAATGCAAAATGGGTTGTTATCGGAAATCATGAGGACAACAGGGGCGCAGGTCAGGCCTTATTGCTTGAAATAATTAATTTTGTCGGAGCAAAACCTGTTTTTGCATCCGCAGAAGAACATGACAGGGCTGCTGCCATGATATCCCATATGCCAATGGTAATTGCGCAGGCCTTAATGCTTGCGGCAAAAGATAATCCGCTTGCAATGGAAATTGCTTCGAGCGGTTTTCGTGATATGACCAGGCTAGCACTTTCCAATGAGGAAATGGCATGCGATATGGTCTTAATGAATCACAAAAATATTGAGCAGGCTATTTTGAAATTATATAAGGCCGTTGGTGAATTGACAAACGGAGATTACCCGAAAACAATTTCAGAGCTTAAACAAATACGTTCTAAAATGTTTTAATTTATTACTTCTTAAATGTCACCCCTGAAATAAATTCAGGGCAGGCTCTGAACTTGTTTCAGGGTCTAACAACATAGAGATTCCGAAACACGGAGGTCAATCCGATGTTCGAAATGACTTTATGAGTGTATTTTGAATACATTTAGTGTAAACTGCGATATAAAGTCCAAAAAGCAATTTTATATTTCTTCAAATGCTTGTGCAATGGATTTTTTGTAATCCGGCCTTAATATACCTTTTTCTGTAATAATACCTGCAATTAATTCATGCGGTGTTACGTCAAATCCCGGGTTAATTACATTAACATCCGGCGCACATATTATTTTGCCGTTTATGTGTGTAACTTCTTCATGCGAACGTTCTTCAATTACAATTTCATCCCCTGTTTTTATAGAGGTATCAATTGTTGATAATGGAGCTGCAACGTAAAAAGGTATATTATGATATTTTGCGGCAATAGCTACGGTGTAAGTCCCGATTTTATTTGCGGTATCACCGTTCGCGGCAATTCTGTCGGCCCCGACAACTACCATATCTATCATGCCTTTTTTCATAAAGTAAGAGCACATGCCATCGGTTATTAATGTTGTGGGTATTCCGTCCATTTTTAGTTCAAACGTTGTTATGCGTGCTCCCTGTTGACGCGGGCGTGTTTCATCCGCAAATACCTGAATGGTAGGATCATTTGCAAAAGCCGAGCGGACTACTCCCAGAGCGGTTCCGTAGCCTACTGTTGCAAGAGCGCCGGCGTTACAATGGGTGAGAATTGCTGCACCTTTCGGAACAACTTCGGCTCCGTAATCTCCTATTTTTTTATTTATTGCAATATCTTCATCTTCAAGTTTTATTGCATTTTGTTTAAGTTCTTCAATAATCATTTTTATATCGGACTTTGAATTTTTAATAATTTCTTTCTGTTTTTCAACCGCCCACATCAAATTTACGGCGGTAGGTCTTGAAGTTGCCATGTAGTCGGCTTTTTGCAGTAATTTATTAATAAAATCTTCACGGGAAAGATTTTCTTTCTCAAGTTCCTGAGCATATAAAACAACACCGTGTGCTCCTGCAACTCCGATAGCCGGGGCACCACGTACTATCATTGTTTTAATTGCATCAAACATTTCCTGTCCGGTTTTAATATTTACGTACTTAAATTCATATGGTAAAACAGTTTGATCAACCATTTTTGAGTAATTATCAACCCATTCTATTGTTTTTATTTTTGAACGAAATTCTGCCATGATATTTTCCTTTTTTTAAATGATAATAATAGAAATATGTCTACAGGTAAAGTGGCTTTTTTGGGGGGGGGGATATCGCAGTTTACACTAAATATGGTAAAAAGCGTCACCCCTGAAATGAATTCAGGGCAGGCTCTGAACTTGTTTCAGGGTCTAACAATATAGAGATTCCGAAACAAGTTCGGAATGACATTATGACTGTATTTTGAATACATTTAGTGTAAACTGCGATAGATCTCCTTTTTTGTTTTTGCTTTGTGATAATATTATTTTTATGAAAGCTGCAGAAAAGTTTGAAAAGAATAAAATGGAAAATACAATTCCGGCTAAAGACCGTATAATTGCCTGGCCGAGAATGGGAAGAATTGACATACCTTTGAAAGCCCTTCTTGTTTCATTAGGGGCAAAGGTTGTTATTCCGCCTGCAAACAGCAATGAAGCGCTGGAACTCGGGGTGAGAAACAGTATTGAAGGTATATGTCTGCCTTACAAACTAAATCTTGCAAATTATATTATGTCGCTGGAAAAAGGAGCAAATACTCTGATGATGTTTCAGGCGCCAGGGTCATGCCGTTTGGGAAATTATACAAAAATGGCTCAAAAAACTTTAAAATCCATGGGCTATGATTTTGATATGGTTATTTTTGACATGTATAAAAGCAAGATGAAACAGACGCTTCGGGCTTTCTGGCATGTAACGCATTGTATTAACCCTTACAGGTATTATAAAGGATTCAGCCTCGGGTTTAACAAATTTTTTGCAATAGATACGGCAGAACGACTTTTATTTTACACAAGGCCGAGAGAATTACATAAAGGGGACGCCGAAAAGTGTTATGAAAAGTGGTTGAAAATTACTGACGAAACAAATTCCGTTTGGGGTGCAAAACGTTTAAAAAAACGAATAATAGAAGATTTTAAAAAAATTCCGATAGATAAGAATAAAGAAGTTCCTGTAATATATTTGACAGGCGAATTTTTCGTCCTGCTTGACCCTTACACCAATCAGAAT
>CALVEX010000192.1 GCA_944326655.1 Candidatus Gastranaerophilales bacterium
TTTCAAAAACATTAGTTGCAGAAACAAAAGACTATGATGAAGCACTGCAAAAAGCAGAAAAAGCTGTTGAAGGAAAAGAAGGATATTCATATGTAGTAGAAGAAACAGACGGCTCAATGAACAGCTATGGAGAACTCATTGCAACGGTCGTTGCAGAAGGAGCTTAGAAATTCTACATAATAATAAGTCGGGCTAAAGCCAGACCTATAATATTACTAATCCATTTTGTCTTTCACAGTCATTCTGAACTTGTTTCAGAATCCGGTTGAGATCCTGAAATAAATTCAGGATGACAAAATGGATTATTGTTATTTGTATGCACATCAAGGGATAATTGCGTTTTAAAATGTAATAAATTTGTCGGGCTTTAGCTCAACTTATTGTTTATATTTACATTTTGTTACATATTTTTATGCTAAAGTTTTTCTGTAAGGAGAGAAAAAATGAAAGCTGTAGTATTTGATGAAGGATTAAAATTAGTAAATGATTATAAAAAACCTGTCCCGCAAAAGGGAGAAGCACTGGTTCGCGTAACTCTTGCCGGAATTTGCAATACGGATTACGAGATTACTAAAGGCTATATGGGCTATAAAGGAATTCTGGGGCACGAAGCTGTTGGAATTGTGGAAGAAATCAATGATGAAGACCAATCTCTTTTAGGCAAACGTGTTGTTGCAGAAATAAGTTACGGATGTAAAAAGTCCGACTGCCCTTATTGTGCAGAAAAATTATACCGCCACTGCCCGGACCGTCACACTTTAGGTATCTGGAGAAAAGACGGAGTTTTTGCAGAGTATTTTACAATGCCTCTGGAAACACTTTTTGAAGTTCCCGATAACGTAACAGATGAACAGGCTGTGTTTACGGAACCCCTTGCAGCAGCTTGTGAAATAACAGAACAGCTCCATATTAAACCGTTCGAAAAAGTTATTGTTCTAGGCGACGGGAAATTAGGTCTGATTACTGCTTTAACCTTAAACGCGCAAAATTTTGACGTAACTTTAGTAGGCAAACACCAAAACAAACTTGATATTGCGCATGCTCAAGGTGTAAAAACAAAACTTCTTAACGATTTGAAAATTGAAAAAATCTATGACGTTGTTGTAGAAGCGACGGGTTCTGTTTCAGGATTTGAAACATCACTTGCGCTGACTAAACCGCGCGGAGTGCTTGTTTTAAAAAGTACGGTTGCAGCATCAAAAGAATTCAATCTTGCGCCGATTGTAATTGATGAAATTACGGTTTTAGGCTCCAGATGCGGCCAATTTCCTCCGGCATTAAGACTTTTGAAATCCGAAAAAGTAGATTTTTCACCGCTGATTTCTGCCAAATACAAAGTAGATGACGCAATCAAAGCTTTTGATAAAAATAAAGAAAAAGAAACTTTAAAAGTTTTGCTTGAATTTTAACTAATCTTAATTACAGCCACTTAATGAAACAGTAACAAGACACGTTTTGTTTGAGCGCAGCGAGTTAACGTGTCTTAGGTTGAATTTTAGTGGCTGTATGTAATCGCGTAGTTTTTCTTTCTTTTCAATATTTCTTTCTTTTTACATCTCAATTAAAAAGAAAGAAATATTGTACAGGGTACCGGACTGCACAAGTACCGGAATAAAATTTTATTTGCCTAATCAATTTGTTTCAATTATCATTATATATATGGGAACCGAAGTAGTTGAAAAAGAATTTTCAGGAAAAATTACTCTGCTTGATAAATATATCTTAAGACAGATAATTGAGATGTTTATCATGGGTGTTTGTGTGTTCACATCGATTATTTTTGCATCTGACACATTCATTACTTTGATAAAACAGATTTCACTGTTCGGCATACCTTTCAAAGTTGCATTGATGATGATTATCCTAAATCTTCCGCAGGTTATTGTAATGACAATTCCCATGGGAGTTTTGCTTGCAACTGTTATGACGCTTAACGGATTAAGCTTAAAATCAGAAATAACCGTAATGAGAGCTTGCGGAATAGGTTTAAACAGAATTGCAAAGCCGATATTTATTTTTGCGCTTGTAATGTCAATTTGCAGTTTTATTATCAATGAAAGCATAGTTCCTGTTATGACAAAACAGTCTAAAGACCTTGCACTATGGTCTTTGGGACAGAAAAATATACCGGAAGGCAAACAAAACTTTGTGTTTAAAGAATTGACAGAAGGAAACAGCTTAAAACGGCTTTTTTATGTGGGTTACTGTGAAAATAAAATTTTGCATAACATAACTGTTCTTGATACTGCCAAACAGGGGACAATTCAGGTATTACAGGCAGACGAAGGGAAAACTTCCCCCGAAGGCTGGGAATTTGAAAAAGGTGCAGTATATACAGTGGGAGATGACGGTAAAATCCTTAATACAACCCTGTTTGACACTTCAGTCGTTAAATTCGGACTGGATATGTCCAAAGAATTAAACAAAAATGTTGCAAAAGAAATGAATTTTACACAGCTGATAAACTTTATCCGTCATAATCATATCAGCGATGAACAAAAAAATATAATACATATAGAACTTTATGACAAACTCGCGCTTCCGCTGACAACAATTGCACTCGTGTTAATAGGTGTTCCGCTTGCAATAACACCGCCCAGAGTAAGATATAACAGAGGTTTCTTATTCAGTATTTTAATTATTTTTGCATATTATCTTATAAGGGCGCTTTCTATTTCGTTCGGGGAAGCAGGAACATTACAGCCGTTTCTTGCGGCCTGGATGCCGAACATAGTGCTTACGGTTGTCGGGACATTGCTTTATTATAAAAAAGTTTATACAATAGAGTGACAAAAATTTCGATTTACGGTTTTTAAGGAAACTGAAATGAGCAATAATCTATTCCAAAACAATTTCAAAAGGCTAAACGATTATGATTTAAATATTCTGAATGATAATTCATTCAAAGATTTAGATGATAAGACCTTGAAATTGGAATTTCTTATAGCAGAAAAAGAAGAAGCACTTGAGGCTCTTAATTCAAAAATAAAAGGGGCGGAATTTCTCGGGAAACTGCTTGATGTAATGGAGTTAAAAATCCAGGCAAAAAAAATAGAAAATGAACTTGCGGATTTAAGGGAGCAGTATTCTAAAAGGAATATGACAGAAAAAATAACCGACGCGATAATTGCCAAAAAGCCAAAACCAAAATTGTCGCCTATACATCGTCTTGCCCGTTTTGTATCAAGAAAAATTATTGCGCGCATGTCTAAAAAGGTTAAATCAATACTGGATTTAAGCGACTCTCTTGATACTCTTACAAGCATAAATGAAAATGTTGATGAGCTTATCGCAATGAAAGTTCCTTACGGCGAAACAAAAGCCAATTATGAAAAGCTGACAAACTATCTATACCGCGCAAACAGAATACACGCCGAAATTAATAAAAAAATGCAGAAGCTATAACTTGCTAAACTGTTATTTTTGTCATAAAATTTTCCTATAATAAAAATGAATAGCTTTAAGGAGATATTATGAACGAGCTTTTAAAAAAATCAGCAGCCGAACAGAGCAAAGCTTTAAAAAATAAAGAAGTTTCTGCCGTAGAATTAACAAATGCGGCATTCAAAAGAATTGAAGAACTTGATGAAAAACTGGGCGCATTTAATTCTTTAACAAAAGAAACAGCGCTTGATACAGCTAAAAAAGTTGATGAAAAAATCGCTAAAGGGGAAGAATTACCGCTTCTTGCAGGTATTCCGCTTGCACTTAAAGATAATATGAATTTGAAGGGTTCTAAAACAACTGCTTCATCAAAAATTCTTGAGAATTTTGTATCTCCTTTTAACGCAACAATAAGCGAAAAATTGCTGAATAACCTTGTTCCCATTGTCGGAAAAGCTAACCTTGACGAGTTTGCAATGGGTTCATCAAACGAAAACTCTGCATTTAAAAAGGTTCATAACCCTTGGGATTTGAAAAAAGTTCCTGGCGGCTCATCAGGCGGATCAGCAGCTTCTGTTGCAGCCTGCGAAGCAACTCTAGCCCTAGGTTCTGACACCGGCGGTTCAATCAGATTACCGGCATCTTTCTGCGGTATTGTAGGAATGAAACCGACTTACGGACGTGTTTCTAGATACGGCTTGATTGCATTTGCATCGTCTTTAGATCAAATTGGGCCTTTTGCAAGAACTGTTGAAGATGCGGCAAACCTTCTTGAAGTTATCTCAGGACATGACCCGAAAGATTCTACATCTTTAAATCTTCCTGTAGAACATTATGCAGCGCACCTTAACGATGATATTAAGGGGATGAAAGTCGGTGTAATAAAAGAACTTATGACAGAAGGCTTGTCTGAAGATGTTGCAAAAGCTATGGAAAGAGCTATTGAAGATTACAAAAAACTAGGTGCTGAAATTGTTGAAATTTCATTACCAA
>CALVEX010000193.1 GCA_944326655.1 Candidatus Gastranaerophilales bacterium
TTTTGAATATGCGTCATTTTGATGTTCAGCTTATCGGCGGTTATTTCCTTCATAACGGTCATATTGCAGAGATGAGAACCGGGGAAGGTAAAACGCTTGTTGCCACATTACCGGCTTATTTGAATGCGCTTACCGGTAAAGGTGTTCATGTTATCACTGTAAATGATTACCTTGCAAAACGTGACAGCGAATGGATGGGAAAAATCTATAAATTTTTGGGCCTTTCTGTGGGAGTAATTCTTTCAGGAGGCAGAACAGCAGAAGATTTTGCTGCTAAAAAAGCTGCTTATGATTGTGATATTACTTACGGAACAAATAATGAATTCGGTTTTGATTATCTCCGTGATAATATGGCTGCAAGTCTTGATATGCTTGTTCAAAGACCTTATAATTATGCAATTATAGATGAAGTTGACAGTATTTTGATTGATGAAGCAAGAACTCCTTTAATCATCAGCGGTCGTCTTGAAAAATCAGCAGAAACTTACAAGCTTATGGCAAAGGTTGCACCGCAGCTAGAAAAAGTGAGAGATTATGAGGTTGATGAAAAGAACAAGAATATTATTCTGACGGAAGACGGTATTGACAGAGCCCAGGAAATTATCGGCGTCAAAGATTTGTTCGATATCAATACACAGTATGCCCACCACCTTTTGCAGGCGCTAAAAGCGAAGGAATTGTTTGTAAAAGATACTGATTATGTTGTTAAAAACGGCGAGGTTATGATAGTTGATGAGTTTACCGGACGACTTATGGAAGGCAGACGCTGGTCAGACGGGCTTCATCAGGCAATTGAGGCTAAAGAAGGTGTTAAAATTCAGGATGAAACCCAGACGCTTGCAAGTATTACTTTCCAGAATTTGTTCAGGTTATACCCGAAATTAGCCGGTATGACGGGCACTGCAATGACTGAAGAGGCGGAATTCGGAAAAATTTATAACCTTGAGGTTACGACAATTCCTACAAACAAACCGGATATCAGAATTAATTACCCTGATGTAATATACAAAACAGAACGCGCTAAATTTAATGCTGTTGTGGAAGATATTATACAAATGCACAAAGCTGGAAGACCTGTTCTTGTTGGGACAATCAGTATTGAAAAATCTGAATATGTATCGGCATTGTTAAAACAGCGTAAGATACCGCATCATGTTTTGAACGCCAAACATCACGAAAAAGAAGCTTATATAATTGCCCAGGCCGGTCGTGTCGGAGCTGTTACTATTGCAACTAATATGGCAGGCCGCGGAACTGATATTCTGCTGGGCGGTAATGCAGAATTTCTTGCAAAAGATATGCTTGACAGTAAAGGCATAACCCCGGAAAGCCCAAATTACGAAGAGGAAAAGGAGAAAGCGCTTGCACAGGCGCGTTCTATTACTGAAGCTGAGCATGCAAAAGTTGTGGCCGCGGGCGGGCTTCATGTAATAGGTACAGAACGCCATGAATCAAGACGTATTGATAACCAGCTCAGAGGCCGTGCTGCACGTCAGGGCGACCCGGGTTCCACAAGATTTTTCCTTTCTATGGAAGATAACCTTATGAGAATTTTCGGCGGTGAAAAAATGATGGCATTGATGGATATGCTTAATGTCGAAGAAAATATGGCTATTGAAAATACACTTATTACTAAACAAATTCAATCTGCCCAGAAAAAAGTTGAAACTTATCACTTTGACATAAGAAAATCAGTTCTTGAATACGATGATGTAATGAATATTCAGAGAGAAAAATTTTATGCACAGCGCAGAAAAGTGCTTGCCGGCAAAAATCTTTCTGAAGATATTTATTATATGATAGAAAAAGAAATAGACAGACTGTTAAGAAGCTATATTGCACCGGATTTGCATCCTGAAGAATATGTTTATGAAGATTTGCAGACAATGATTAAAGAACTGCATTCAATTATTCCGCAATTATCGGGCGTTCAGGTGTCTGATGTTCAAAATTTAAGATTTGAACCGATTTACGATAAGCTGAAAACTCTTGCTATAAACGCTTACAGACAGCATGAAGAAGAAGTAATAAATTTCTATAATCAGGTTGTCTCTCAATATGACCCTGAGGCGGAACTTCAGGAGCCTTTCAGCGATAACAATGTAATTAGAAATCTTGAAAAAGATATCCTGCTTCGTGTAGTTGATAACAAATGGATCGACCATCTTCATAATATAGATATGCTCCGTGATGGTATAGGTCTTCGGGCTTACGGCCAGAAAGACCCGTTGATTGAATATAAACGTGAAGCTTATGACTTGTTCAATAAAATGATGTATGAAATTCAGGGTGACACTGTAAAACACCTGTTTAGAACAAAGTTTGGCATACAGGTAATCGGGCCGGATAACGGAGATATTGCTTAAATAAGAGGGAGGAATTTCCTTGTATAAGAAAGTTGAAAAGCGTCCTATCTCCTCGGGAGAGAGTTAGAGAGAGGGCTGATTTAGGAAGATTGGAAGATAGGAGGGTAAGAGGATATGCCGGTATCGGAGAGCAAAGCTCACGAAATGCATGTCATTGCGAGGGAGTGAAACGACCGTGGCAATCGCATAACATCACCCTCCCCTCATATTTTAAATAACTTAAACTTTTGACTCTAGGGTGTTGAAAATTTAGTTTTTTTGATTTAATATAAACTCACTCACATCCTCAAATTGTCCGAAGTCATTAATCGGACTAAGAGTAAAGAAAGGCAAAAATTAAAATGGCAAATATTAAATCTGCTAAAAAAAGAGTATTAACAGCTGAAAGAAACAGAATCAGAAATGTGGCTTTCAAAACATCTATCAAAACTGCTGTTAAGAAAGTATTGGAACTGGCAAAATCCGATGATAAGGATGCTTTAAATACAGCTATGTCAAGAGCGTACCAGTTGTGTGACAAAGCTGTTTCTAAAGGTATTTTACATAAAAATACAGCTGCCAGAAAAAAATCAAGATTAACCAAAGCTGTAAATAAACTACAGACAAAATAGTTAATTTTTAAGTTCTAAATTTAAAATACACCGTTTTTTATATGGCGGTGTATTTTTATTAATAAATATTCATATTTGTCTAAACCGGTTGCACTAAAGCAAAAAAAGTGTTAAAATATATATATGATTTCTGTGGCTCTTTTATTATTTATTATTGTATTGTTGGTTTCTTATATAATTTTTGCTTCTTCTAAGCACCTGATATATAAGTTAAATAAGCGTGTTCTTGCAAGAAACCTTGCTGTTATAAAAAACGGGAAATATCTTGCGGATATCGAAAACTTATCAGAGGATGAAGTCAGGGAAAATATAATCCTGCCGTTTTTTATGGTTTTGGGTTACAACACTTATGACAGAAGAGAGTTTCCAGTATTTCAAAAACGCGCCCCGTTTTTGCCTGATTATATAACTAAAAAATGGGACAGCAGCAGATTATGCAAAAGGTCTTTGTATATAAAATATGAAAAATTTTCTGAAGATTCTGTCGATTTAAAAAATAAAAAATATAACGATGATAAAATTCAGGGTGTAAATATTGATGAATTAATGAATAAACTCTATTTTTGGGGAGAGTATTATATTTTAACAAACGGATATTTGTATTTATTTTTTGATAAGCATTACAAAATGGGAAGTAATAAATTTTCGTTCTGTTTTAATCTGAAAAATTTCAGTAAAGATGATGTTTCAAAACTGGCTTACTTTACAAAACAGTATATGTTTTTGGATATTTCTGACGTATATCGTGTTGATTGATTGCTTATGTTAAGAAATGTAAAATTGATTTAAAAATGCCTGAAACCCTTGTATAATGCCTTATGTGATGGGATGAGCAGGATAGGGAAAGATTGCTTTTGACGCAATTTTTAAAATGTTCCTATTTTAATGCATATGTGTAAAAATTTTAAAAGTAGAAAGAAAGGTGTGCGATGATTAAACTTGGAACAATGCAGGTAGGGAACAAACTTGTCAGAATGTTTGGGGAAGGTGATAAAATCAGGCGTGTAACAACCGAGGTTGTTGACGGAAAAATATTGACTCAAGTCTTTGATAAAGATGGTAATCATGTTGTGAGCAGAATGAAGGCGATGGCAGCTGACAAGGTAGGTAATAAAACTGTCAGAACAACTACAAAAGTATATCAAGACAGTGATGGTTTTGCAAGACGTACAACTGACAGAGTTTATAATTCTGCAGATAAATTTGTTGGTTCAAGAACTGTATTTGAACAGGGCTTCTCTCCTGACACTTTAATAAAAAGAAGAGTATCTAAACAGGGTACTGATGGTATTGAACTTGTAAAAAAATTCTCAGAAGATGGTACTGTGTACAAAAAAGTTGTACCGGGTAATTATCTTACCTATAATTTCAAAGGGCTGCCGATATCTGAGTTATCAACGTGTTCAGGTTTTAATGTAAATAATATGTCATTAAGAGAAATGATGGATCTACACAATGTTAATTTCCCTGGACAGCCATATGCAGCCCCCGAATTTAGAATGCCGAAGTTAAATGAAATCGGTGGCAGAACAGTGCTTGCAAATGTTGATACGTCAATGGCAAATGATGCTGCAAGTAAACTTGGTGCTATGTTTGACAAAACTGTTTAATTAGGATTTGCTATAAAAAAGACCTGTCAGACGGCGGGTCTTTTTTTATGCGCTAAGCTGTGGATTAATATTATGTAAAGATAGTGGCAATTAATTATTTATTGAGTATAATTATCTTATTATAGGATTATTAAGTTAAGAAAGATGATTATGCAAGGTAATTTTGAAAAAAGAGCTATAAAAAATATTGATTTTAATATTGACCTGGCTCAGAGTTTCGGCATATATAAAAATAATTCGGAATTTGATTTGCTGGACTATGCAAGCTCGGTTAATATTTCCTGCGGATTTCATGCAGGGGATCCTTTGACTATAAAAAATGCGCTTTTGAAAGCTAAAGAAAAAAATGTTGTAGTCGGTGCGCATATCGGTTTTGATGATATTCAAGGGTTTGGCTATCGTGATATGGATTTGACCGATGATGAAATTGAAGCTCTTGTTATTTATCAGGTCGGGGCTCTGATGTCATTTGCAAAAACTTTTAATATGGAAATAGAACATGTCCGCCCGCACGGAGCTATGTACAAACGCTGCGCAAGCGATTTTTCTTTTGCCTGCTCTGTTGCAAAAGCTGTTCAAAAATGTTCAAAATGGCTCGTTTATTACGGAGCTTCAGGTGAAATTACAGAAAAAACAGGTGAATTAATTAATATTCCGGTTGCACAGGAAATTTGTCTTGAAAAAATGTATAATGTTGACGGAACCGTAAATACTGTTGCAAAAGATAATGAAAATACGGAGGTGGAAATCCAAAGGCTGAAACATCTTTTAGCAACTTCACAGGTTTCAAATATTGAAGGCGGAAAAACAGTTGTTACTGCTGATACTATTCATTTTTCAAACAGACTTTCAAACTCGTTTGAATTGATTAAACAGGCGTATGATGTAATTACCCCTGTTCCCGTAAATTATAAAAATGCATGTTTATCCGGATGGGTGGAATAAAAAATGAGTAATAAGGTGATGAATAATTTTAGAAAAAGTATGAGAATGCCTGTTGAAGCAAGATGGCTTGTGCCGGGATTACAGGTAAAAAGATGGTTTGCACTGATATTTTTGGGTGCTGTTTTAATGACTCTGGGTGTTCTTATACTGTTTGATATTAAACCCGTGTTTTATACAATGGAGTTTATCCGCAGAA
Source organism: Candidatus Gastranaerophilales bacterium (assembly GCA_944326655.1). GTDB lineage: Bacteria > Cyanobacteriota > Vampirovibrionia > Gastranaerophilales > Gastranaerophilaceae > Stercorousia. Next base: position 5,729 of record CALVEX010000193.1, read on the forward strand.
TAGCAATGAAAGTTTCAACCGAATGGATAGCATTTGCCGTTGTAATGTTCGGAGCGGGGATATTCTTTAAGGGCTGGCAGAAAACTAATTTGTCAATGCTTGACGGGAGCGATAATGAAACGCTTCTTGAAAATCTGTACAGAAGAAGAAAACTCAACAGAGGCCCTAAAATTGTAGCTGTCGGCGGCGGAACAGGACTTTCAATGCTTTTGAAAGGTATAAAAAATATTACAAATAATATAACGGCAGTCGTTACTGTCGGAGATGACGGCGGAAGTTCCGGCAGATTAAGGGAAGAAATGGGAGTTCTTCCGCCCGGCGATATAAGAAACTGTATTGCTGCACTTGCAGATGATGAAGATTTGGTTACAAAGCTGTTTCAGTATCGTTTTAAATCCGGCGAGGGTTTGGAAGGACATAGTTTCGGAAATTTATTTTTAACTGCCCTGTGTTCAATTACTGGCGATATGGTGCGCGCGGTTAAGGAGTCTTCTAATGTTCTCTCTATCCGCGGAAGGGTTTTACCTTCTACGCTTGATGATATGAAGCTGGTTGCCGAAATGGAAGACGGAAGAATTATCCATGGCGAATCTAATATTCCCGAAGCCCATGGGAAGATTAAACGCCTTTTTACTGATCCGAAAAATTGCAGGGCGCTTGATGATGTTATTGCTGCTATAAGAGATGCTGAATTGATAATACTTGGTCCTGGAAGTTTGTTTACAAGTGTTATTCCTAACCTTTTAATCCCTGAGATTGCTCATGAAATAGCAAGGTCAAATGCTAAAAAGATTTATGTCTGCAATATTATGACACAGCCCGGTGAAACAGACGGTTTCAGTGTCAGTGATCATTTGAATGCTCTTATCAGGCATGCAGGAAGCAAGAGAATTGTGGACGCCGTACTTGTAAATGATTTTATGCCCTGCAATCTTGCAAAAAAATATCAGATGTCAGGCTCGTATCCTGTTAAAACCGATTATGATAACTTGAAAAAACTTGGTATAAAAGTATTTTCAAGAAAACTTATTGAGGATAACAAAGAAGGTTTTGTAAGACACAGCTCAAACCGTGTCGCAAGGGCTATTTATTACTGGTTCAGGAAAGAACATAAACAGGATAAAACAATATTTTTTGCTTCGCATAAAGGTGTTGAAAAACAAGGCTGCAATGTATAATGATTAAAAAAGTTAACGTAAACACAATTAAAAAGCATAAAGAGAACAATGAAAAGTTTTCGGTTTTAACCGCCTATGATTATTCGACAGCAAAATATCTTGATGAAGCCGGAATTGATATTGTTTTGATAGGCGACAGTCTTGCTATGGTTGCTCTTGGCTATGAGACAACGCATTCTGTAGGTGTTGAAGAGATGAAGATATTCACCCGTGCAGTGGCCAGGGGAGTGCAGAGGGCAATGGTTGTTACGGATATGCCATTTTTGAGCTATCATACGGACATATCATCTGCGGTAAAAAATTGCGGGGAAATGATTAAGCTTGGTGCAAATGCGGTAAAAATTGAGGGATTCAGTGATTATATTCTGGATGTTATAAAACGCCTTGTAGAAACAGGTATTCCGGTAATGGGCCATTTAGGCTTTACACCGCAGTTTTTGAACACCCTCGGAGGCTATAAAATTCAGGGGAAAACTCAAGAAGCAGCTGACGAAATTTTAAAGCAGGCAAAGGAGCTTGAGAAGGCAGGTGTATTTTCTATAGTTTTGGAAATGGTTCCGCAGGAGAGTGCAAAATATATAACAGAGAATTTAAGTGTTCCGACAATTTCCTGCGGTGCAGGGAAATATTGCGACGCCCAGGTTCTTGTATCGGATGATGTTTTTGGAAAATTTTCGGATTTCAAGCCTAAATTTGCAAGAAAATACGGAGATATGAAATCGTTAATATTAAACTGTGCAAAACAATTTGACGAAGATGTAAAATCCGGAAAATTCCCGTCGGCTGAGGAAATTTTTTAGCTTATTTTATGCTATAATTTTAGAGAAAAGAGGGAGAAATTATGCTGGTTCATACAATAGCTGAAGTGAGAGAGAAAATTAAAGAGTGGAAAAAAGAAGGCTTGACAATTGGTCTTGTTCCTACAATGGGGGCTTTGCATAACGGTCATTTAAGCCTTATAAAAAAGAGTATTGAAAAATGTGACAAAACGGTTGTTTCTGTGTTTGTAAATCCTATTCAGTTTTGTCCGGGAGAAGATTTGGAAAAATACCCGCGGACTTTGGAGGCAGATGAAAAACTATGCAAC
>CALVEX010000194.1 GCA_944326655.1 Candidatus Gastranaerophilales bacterium
CACCATTCCCCGTTGATGATGACAAAGGAATTCCGCTAAAACCGTTTTTACTGACTCTTAAACATGCAAAACAAGGACTCGAAGGTAAATTTTACCAAAATATTTTTGACAACTCCAAAGACTTTGAACGCTATATGAAAAATCCTGTAAAACGTTCCATCGAAAACAGAGTTGAAGAATTGAACAATCTATACAAAGTCATCAAAAATACAGAGATTAATTACGAAAAATTCTACGACCTTGCAATCATCAGCGAAAATGACAAAATTATTCCGACCAAAAACCAAATTAATTTCTGGTCAAACAATGCCGCAAAATATAATATACTTGCAAGCGGACATTTCCCGTTTTATAATTTTACAAGCTGGGAAGATATTTTAAAATGCAGATAAACCCTAAAATTATAAAAAAACAATTTGAAAAAAGTATGGAAAAGTACAATGAAAATGCTATTGTACAGAAATTAACAGCGCAAAAACTTGTAAAAAATCTGACTAAAATCAAAAACAATTTTGGAAATGTTCTTGAACTCGGAAGCGGTACAGGCCTGTTGACTGAAGAACTCACCAAAAGTATAACTTACACAAACTATTTCGCAAACGATTTAACTCCAAAATCAAAGAAATATCTGTCGCAAATTATTCCGGAATTTAATTTTATCTGCGGGAATGCTCAAAAAATTAATACTTCGGTAAAAATGGATCTTATTGCATCAAATGCAATGTTTCAATGGTTCAGCAATCTTGAAAAAATCAACACTCACTTAAGCAATATGCTTAACAAGGATGGTCTGCTTGCATTTTCAACTTTTTCCGGGAATAATTACCGAGAAATAAAAGAACTTAGCGGAATTTCGCTTGATTATAAATCTGTTGACGAATTAAAATCGATATTTTCTAAGGATTTTGAAATACTTTATACAGAAGAAATCAACTACACAATGAATTTTTCAAATCCGCTGGAACTTCTTGCCCATATGAAAAATACAGGGGTAAATTCTCTCACAATGAAACATTGGACATTCAAAGAAGTCAAAGATTTCTGTGAAAGATATAAATTAAAATACCCTGAGCTCACGCTTACGTATTCACCTGTTATTTTTATATGCAAAAAATATACATAAAAAATGTTATTGGAAGTCGGGGACTATGCGTCCCCGCACCCCGCACTTAATTTCTTTCTTTTTGAGCGACGCAAAAAGAAAGAAATTAAGCAAAGAAAGAAAAACGCGCTAACCGTTTAATCTGCACTAAATTCAACCCGAGCGGATGAACTCGCTATATTATCCCGTCATGCTGAACTCGTTTCAGCATCTCTTTACCGCTCAAACAACAGCCGCTTTGTTACTATTTCATTAAGTGCAGATTACTATAATTTACGTGCGCTTTAGCGCACCGTAATGACTTAGAGACTTAGCGACTTAGAGACTTCCAATAACATTTTTTATGTTTAAATATAAACAAGAATAAATAAACCTTTTTATGTATTCTACTTTGTAAAGAAAAAACATATAATATTTACATAATTTCATGTTTATTATTTCATGTCGGTATAAGGAACGGTAAAATTGTTGAATAACTTTGAAAGCTTTGATAATTCTGAAACATCTGCAAGGAAATCGGCATTAATCCAGGAAAGAGTAGGACTTGTCTCTACACACATGTATAAACAGTTCCTGGACTACCAGCACGCAAATATAAACACTAATGAAATATTTTTACGGATGATAGATAATCTTCAAATCGTTGCAGATACGCTTAAAGAAGCTTTTTCATCCAGAAATGTCACGACACAAAACATTTATGTTGATACAGACCCGCAAAAATCCGTGGTTATTGTAAATATTTTATGGCATAAAATGAGTTTTACCACCCGCTGCAACTATCAGCCGCAGGCACTTTACAGAGAAGACGGCCAGCACCTTTTTTCAAGCAGGATTATGGCGATAAAAGGGAATTATTATGAGATTATGAAAGGAGTTACAGACCACGATGAAGAAATGGGTAAACTTCTTGATAACGAAGTAGCCTCGCTGTTTATTCCCCCAGAATCAACCCAAAATGCAATAATGAAAATACGCCATATACCTAACCGTGAATTTTACCTTAATCAAGTTGATGCTCCGAGAGAGTTTGTACTTAAAGTAGTAGAAACCATCTGCGGCGGCGGTTTTTATCACGAAGAAGGCTCAAGAAAAAGTTTTAATATATAGGAGGTAAAATTTTCATATAGCCTTCCCCTCGGCATCATATGAGTTGTCGTTTCATGAAATTTATTATTCCAAAGGCAGTTTAGAAGAAACTTCTGCCACAATCCTCTGAACATCAGCCCCTCCGATTGCAACTTCTAAAATTAACGGGCTGTGGATTAGCACTGTTTCGGCGTAATCCATTGTATCAACATTTATTACGTTGAACTCAATGAAATCTTCGCCTGCGTATATAAGTTTTCCGTATTCACCGCCTGTTGCCCATTTGATGAACATATATTGATTTTCGTATTCCTTAAGCTTTTCGACTAATCTCATCCTACATCCCCGTAAATGTGTTTCACATATATATTTTA
>CALVEX010000195.1 GCA_944326655.1 Candidatus Gastranaerophilales bacterium
CCCCCTCTCCTTTTTAAGGAGAGGGCAGGGGTGAGGTTGAGATTTTTTTAGGCGCTAAGACGTTAGGACGTTAGGACGCTAAGTTTGTTTCGGCAGCGTTCCGCTGCAAGAAGAGTGGAACTTTTAATAGTCATTACGAGGAGGGCTTTGCCCGACGTGGTAATCGCATAACCGTTGAATATTTACAATAATGCGATTGCGACGGTCGTTTCACTCCCTCGCAATGACATATGCGGGCTATGCCCGCTGATATCAGCCTGCCCTCCTGCCTTCTTGACATCCTGACTTCTATGATTTCTTCCCCTCCTCGAAATCTTCTTGCTGTGCCCGCATTAAACATGTACGCTCCGCTTTCACCATATGCGGGCTTGCGCAGATTTCGTCTTCCTCTCACAAACGATACTCAATCGTTTGTTCGGCAGAGCCTCAAGGGGAGGACAATAATTTTAAAATTTCGACCAATGAAATGTTAAAAATGCCAATCAGGGAGGGTAGTGGAGGGTAGTAAATGTAACAATTGTAACTAATGTAACAAAATGTAAACATGGGTTTAAAAAGGCTGAAACCCTGATATACTCTTCATAGGATAGGATAGGATAGGATGTATTACGCATTTGTCAATTTTTTTCGGTTATTTGTTTTTATGAAAGAGTAAGGGAAATCGATTTCATCGTAAATATTGAGGAAACAAAAAGGAGATTTTAAAATGGGAATTGGAAAATTAATTGGAAAAGGTATTTCTTATTTGGGCAGAACTTTTACACGTACCGGCTCACGAATGGAACAGGCTGCGGCAAGACAGTTGGGGACGGATGCTAAAGTAACACAGACTACAGCAAGAAAATTTGAGGGACCGACATTAAGTGAATTAATAGCAGGTCAGCCAAAAGCTTTACCGGCACCTACGGCAGAACAGGTTTTAGCATCATATCCGAGAGTCAATACGGGTAAAGTTCTTGGAAAAACTGTCGATGACCTAAATATGTCTCAGGTTGTAACAGCAGACGGTGTTCATGTAAGGTATTATAGGGCTCCTGGCAGCGACAAGGTTCTTATGAAAACAGAGGACAGCGGTATATTCCATAGAGATACGATATATGATTTTAAAGGCGATGGAAACAGACTTGTTATTAAACAGGTCGGAGATGAGACAACTTATGTTCATACTACCAAGAATTCTGTACAAATCAGAAAAGATAAAAATGTATTTAAAGACGGAATTTCTCAAAGAGTTTCTGAAGATAATTTATATACCCGTTTTGGCGAGGAAGGTCGTATTCACCGCTCAAGAAACTATTCCGGAAATGGAAATTATAATGAAACAATTGAGATAAGCAATGTGCCAACCGATAAAGATGGAAAACGTATATTAGCATTTAATAATCCATCTGGCAGATATACAGTTAAAAATGAATTTGATCATTTTGTAGATCCAAAAGACGAACATGTAGGCAGATTAGTAATTCCTGCAGATGACGTTCGCTTTGAGACTCCGTTAACTAAGCTCATGCTGTCTGATGGCAATGAGGTGACTGATATAAGCAATGCTTTAACACGTAATCCCATGCTCGATCTTGACTACTTTTTGAGACCATTTGAAGCATAAATTTAATATCATAAATTTTCAAAAGGAAAACATATTACTTATAAATATGTTTTCCTTTTTTTATTCCTTACCGAATATCCACCATCCCTTTTTTGAAGCAGGTTGAAGCTGCGGGGCGGGCTGGCCTATTTTGAATGTATTTTTGAATGGTGAATGGGTTGCAAAGACACTTGTTGATAAAGTATTTATATATTTATTGCTCAAATGTGCATAGTCAAATAAAATTACTCCGTTTGCATCTACTTTTCGCGCTTCATGGATTAATCTTATTAAGTCCTCATCTGTTCCGCTCATAAATGTTACAAATAAACCGGCATAAAAATCAGTATTTGGTGATTTTGCATTAATAATATCTGACATCATTTTATTAGCTGTTTTTGCATCACATGTTAAAAACAGAGGAGTAAAAGCATTTAAATAACCTCTTGTAGACCATGTTTTCCAGTCCTGAAGTTTATTATTTAAAGCGGCCTGTCTGTCCGGAAAAATTACGGCACTTATATATGTATGTTTACGTCTGCCGAGGTCTCCTGCTTTTTTTACCATATCTGTTATTTTTTGGCGTCTGTAATTATTCCATTCAAGCCAGAGCGGGTCCGATTTTGTAAGTTCTACAGGGTCTACTCCAAAAATCATTTTAAATTCATTTCTTGCATAATCCGTATAACCCCAGCTTGTTGCTTCAGAACCTGATACACAGTTTGGATATCTTATATAATCAAGATTTATGCCGTCAGGTTTATAAGTAGTTATGATTTCATCAATTAATTTTGCAAGAAAGTCCTGAACATATGGATTTGCCGGGTCTAAGAAGTAGCCGTTGTGTTCAGATGTTGATTTTGACGGCTCGACAGAATCTGTATCTTTTTTTATCTTATTACCCCAGGACGGGTTCATTCCAAGAATACTTTGTGCATTATCTTTAGGGTTTTGAGCTCCTACATAGAAAGTTTCAAACCATATATGAATTTTTATATTCCGTTTATGCGCTTCTTTTATCCATATTTCAAGAGGATCAAACCCCTTAAACTGTTCATATTGCTCAGTAAATCCGTATGCTTTCATTGTTTTACTCGGAAAAATTGTTTTCCCGTGAAAATATGTTTCAAGAAATATGTTATCTATTCCGGCTTTTTTTACTCTATTCAAAGTATCTTCTATAGCCTGCTCGCTTTTTTCTGTTGGTCTGAGCCATATTCCTTTAAGTTCGCTGCTTTTGTATGGAACAACGCTTTTAATGGCATCATTTGCCGCTTCTATCGCAAGTTTTGAATATTTCTGAACTTCTTCGGGATCTTTTCTTGCTTTTTTTAGGTAATTTTTTGCATCTGCGATATAGCTTCCGGGAAGTTTCCAGTTATAATCAGGGCTTATGTTTTTGTAATAATTAAGCATCTGCTCGGCTTCTGAAATTTTCTTTTCTGTTTCAAAAATATAGCTTTCGGATGTAGTATATGTATAAATTACATTTGTCGCTTTATCTATATAAATTTTTGTACCGACTTTAATGCTTGAATTCATCCAGTTTTTGGCTCTTCCGTGTCCGCTTATAACAATTCCGTTAGGCGGAATAAGAGAATCGGCTCCGGAAAGTTCTGTAACAGTATTTCCTTCTACAATTGCTTCTGCACCGTATTCATTAGTGTTTGTCCGCGGTCCGTAGTTCGGGGTATATATGACAAGCTGGTTTATACCTCTTGCTCCGGGAAGATAGCTGCCGGTTTTGTTTGACAGTGCCGTCGGGTCAATTGCATTAATCAGGTTTTTTGTGTAGCTGAAAACAACTTCATTTTTTCCGGGTTCATATTTTTTAAATACAGGGGCGGTGGTATCATCTTCATAAAGTGTAATATCCGGGCTGTCTGTATTAATTAAATTTATCTGTAAATTTTGGGGCTGTCCGGTTTGGGCTCTATCGTCTGTCAGCAATAACGGGTTGATGTCTCCTGCCAGCACTGCTGTATTTGTTAAAAAGATAAATACCAAACCTAATATAAATTTGTTTAATTTCATTCTTTATACTCCCTGATATTATGATAATAGTCTGATTTATCATAATGTAGCTCATTCAATAGCTGTATTTTTTCCCCTATTCTGCTGTCAGCTTTAATATTATATGAAATTTCATAAAACTTTTTGGCATTTGAGAGGTCTGCTAACTTTTCATAAATGGTCGCAAGTTTTAAATTAAAATCGTAAGTTTTTGCAACTCCGTTTTTATAGGCTATTTTATAATGGTAAAGCGCTTTTTTATAATCATTCCTTTTATAGTAATAATCTCCGAAATAAAAATTTGCCAATGCCATTTCCTTATTTATATTTAAAGCTTTATAAAAATAAGTTTTAGCAAGTTCCGAGATATTTTTTTCATCATAAATTTTTCCAAGTTTGATATAAGCATCAATATCTCCCGGATTTATCTGCGACAAAATGTAGTATTTATTCATTGCGGAATTAAGGTATTTTTCTTTTAGCAATTTATCTGATGTGTTAAAATAGAGATGAAAATCTTTTTCAGCTTCACTTCTTATTTTTTTTGAATCAAGGTGTGAATAATCTGCAGGAGCAAAAATATAATCCCTGTTATCTGCCGGACAGCATCTGCACGGCAGGAATGTAAATGTATAAAATATTAAAAACAGAAGTGCTGTAACTGTTGTTTTTTTATAGATCGTCATACCTTGAACTTGCATTAATATTATGGTCATTCATGAATGTATGATCGTCTAATGACGGGTCAAGATACATGAAGAAACGTCTTACATATTTTACTACAGGCCGGTTGTAATTTTCATTTTCGATCTCTTCAGGAAGCGGTTCTCCATGCGATTGTGCAATAGATTTTTCTACTGCCCGAACAGTTATGTCAGAATAGCCGTGATTTTTAAGATACACTTCATTTACAGTATCATCAACAGTAAACTCTGCATAAGCTGGCATTGTCACTGTAGCTGTTAAACATAAAATTAATAAATATTTTTTCATTTACACCTCTGTTAGTTATTATGATTATAATACGTTATTTGAGTGGTTACAAAAATATTATAATTTCTTTACAAAAAATCTTCCATATATTATTCAGATGATTTTGTTATAAGTTCTTCTAATTTCTCAAGCAATTTATCTTCCGGAACTCTTGCGATTATTTCACCTTTTTTGAAAATATAACCTTCTTTTATTCCTCCGGCTATGCCAAAATCCGCATGTCTTGCCTCACCGGGACCGTTAACCGCGCAGCCCATTGTCGCAATTGTTATCGGTTTTTCCAGGTTTTTGAATTTTTCCTCAACTTTTTTGGCGAGTTCTATTAAGTTTATTTGTGTTCTTCCGCAAGTCGGGCAGGAAATAAAATTTACCCCTTTTTGTCTTAAGCCGAGGCTTTTTAGAATTTCAAATCCTGCACTAACTTCTTCTGCCGGATTTTCTGTCAATGAAACTCTGATAGTGTCTCCTATTCCTTCGGCAAGAAGTGTTCCCAGACCGACTGATGATTTTATCAATCCGTTTTTTAACGTCCCTGCTTCTGTTACACCAAGGTGCAAAGGATAGGGAATTTTATCCGCAATACTTCTGTAGGCTTCAATTGTAGTGAGAACATCCGAGGATTTCAGCGAAACTTTTATCAAATCAAAATCCAAATCCTCAAGAATTTTTATGTGTCCTAAAGCGCTTAAAACCATTTTTTGAGAAAGCGGTATATCTTTATCAATAAGATTTTTTTCTAACGAGCCGGCATTAACGCCTATTCTTATCGGAATATTTTGCTGTTTTGCAAGCGCAACTACTTTTTCAACATTTTCACGTTTGCCGATATTTCCCGGGTTCAATCTTAATGCATTAATCCCGTTATTTATGCATTGGATTGCAAGCCTGTAATCAAAGTGTATATCTGCAATAACAGGTATAGGCGATTTTTTTACAATATCTTTTACAGCTTCGGCTGCGTCTTTATTTAAAACTGCGAGTCTTATAAGTTCACAACCTTTTTCTGTCATTTCGTTAATTTGGGCTAAAGTCGCTCTAACATCACGTGTGTCTGTGTTACACATGGATTGAACGCTGATAGGATTGTTTCCTCCGACTTTTACGTTTCCGATTTCTATTACTTTTGCTTTTCGTCTGTTTATCATATTATATATAATATCACATAAATATTAACCGGAGGGAAAAAATGAAAATAGCTGTTTTATCTGATATTCACGGAAATTTTCAGGCATTGGAAAGTGTTATGAAAGATGTTGAAAAAAATAACTGCGAAAAAGTTTTGTGTCTTGGAGACCTTGCAATGGCGGGACCGCAGCCGAGAGCAATTATTGATTACGTAAAAAAACACTCTGAT
>CALVEX010000196.1 GCA_944326655.1 Candidatus Gastranaerophilales bacterium
GATATTGATCCTCAAAAACTTGCAGATGTTGTAAGGGATGTTTCAATAGGCGTTTGCTGGATTGATCCTATGGTTGCGCAGATGACATTAAATGCATTACCTAAAATAGATAATATAGGCTTTTTACCCAATAAATCAAACTCAGAAGGGCGGGTGCCTTTAACAGAAAGAGAATTTGAGGTCTTGAAGCATCTTGTGTCCGGCAAAAGCAACACGGAAATTGCAAAAGAACTTATTGTGAGCGTCCATACAGCCAAGGCTCATGTTTGTTCAATTTTGCAAAAGATGTGTGTTAATGACCGTGTTCAAGCGGCAGTTAAAGCCGTTAAAGAAGGTATGGTCTGATTTGTATTGTAAAATACATTCCAAGCTTCCCTTGTATAAGGGAAGCTTTTTATTATATGATTTTTTATTAATTCAAATGATTTCCTGTCTTAGATATTTTTTTAATAATATTTTTGACTTGATTGACTAAATTTTCATAATCGGAATTGTTATCTATAACATAATCCCAGTTTTTCATATTATCAAGGCCTGTTTCTGTTATATCATTTTCTCCGATAAGCTCTCCTCTGGATGCTCTTGTGTCTCTTGAGGCTTCAACACGTATAGTTATGGCTCCGGCGCCCTTAAAAACTTCATATTCATGCGGAACCCGTACATCCGTGACAATAATGTTTCCGTCCTGCTCAATAATTTTTTTCAACCAGTAATCAGGATCCTGCGCCCTGCCCCAATTGCCGAGATTAATTAAATCCTGACGGTAAAGAGGTTTATTCTTTTCTATTTCTTCATAAGTAAGCCCCTTTTCTTTACCATATGTAAGTTTTATAATATCACCAATTGCACAGCGTCTGAAATCAGGCATTGCATCCAGCATAATTTTTGCGGCTGTGTCTTTGCCTGAGTATTGTTTTCCTGAAAAAATAATTATTTTATCTGCCATTGTTTGTCTCCCTTACAAAAGCATGTTACATTATTGAAAATTTTTTGTAAATATTTATAATTATAATTTGTAAGAGAAAATAAAAAGGGGTAAATTATGAAAAGATTAAAAAATTTATTAAGTTTATGCAAGACCCCAAGTGCAGTGGCAATCGGCTATGCTTGCTTCGGGGGGGGGGCACTCTAGGCTCGGCCGGAGGCTCGGAAGATAAGAAGGTAGGAGGGCAGGTCCGTTACGTCATGCTGAACTTAATTGACTGCTTTTGCCAAAATCTATTGATTTTGTGCAAAATGTCCGGTTTTCCGCAGCATCTCTTATATGGAAGATTGGAAGATAAGAGGGTAGGAGGGTATGCTGTTATCGGTGAGCAAAGCTCACAAAGTTTTCTATGTCCTCCCCTTGCGGGAGGACCGAAATCTATGATTTCGAGGATGGGTCTAAATAACGGAAAGCCGGAGGTTAATAGGTCAGTTGGTTCTATCACCCTCCCCTTGAATTTCCCTCCCCTCAAAGGAGGGGACATGGAACGCTCTTCCATCTCAGGTCTAAAAGATGAGTTCCACTTTTGCAGCGGTACGCTGCCGAAACGAACTTATCGTCTAATACAATCTAAACCTCACCCCAGCCCTCTCCTTGAAAATGAGAGGGGGAAAAATAAATTCCTTCCCTGGTTAGGGAAGGTTAGGATGGGTTTCAAACAATCACCCCTCACCCTAACCCTCTCCCGCAGGGGGAGAGGGGACGATATAAACTCCCTGAAACGAACTTATTCACCTATTGACTTATTAACTTATCCACTTAAGAAAAAAGCCGCGTTTACATTGTCCGAGGTTTTAATCACCCTCGGCATTATTGGTGTTGTTGCGGCAATTACGCTTCCTGTTATAATTTCAAAAATCGATGACAGACAAAATATTGCAAGATGGAAAAAAGCGTATTCTACAGTGAGCAATGCCTTTAACCTGGTAGTATCAGAGGATATTTTGGTATGCAGAACCCCTGTTACATCATCAAAAATTGATTATTGGAATGGGAAATGCGAACTTGGTGCAGGTTCTTCAAATAAATATGGCGGTGACACTTTTCAGTATTCTGAAGAATTTATAGACAGATTTAAAGAAGTTTTACAGCCTGTGTCTGCGTGTTACAGATATATAGATCCTTTATGTGATAACAATGGGTATGGTTCACACATTAAATTCCATTGGGCAGGAATATTTAATGGCGGCACTATATATGGGACATTAAAGAAACCATATACAGATAAAGATGACCGTCCGGTTGAAGTTTATAATTTAGCAAATATAGCTTTCCTATTAAAAGACGGCAGTGTAGTTTATTTAGGCGGCACACACGGCGGCCCGTGGATGTCTGTAGATGTCAACGGTGCAGCGCAGGGGCCTAACCAGATAGGACGCGACTTTTTTATAATGTCTATTTTCTACAATAAAATGCTTCCTTTGGGTGCGGATGGAACTTATAATAAAGATACTAATAACGGCGAATGTGAGTGTTCAAAAGAAGCCGGAGCAGAAACAATGACATATTTTGCAGGTGCTGGAGGTTCCGGAGAAGTCGTCTCCGGCGGCTGTTGTTCGGCGAAATATTTGCTGGAATAAAAATATTAAAACTTAAAATAAACTTTTTTGTTCGTTTATATCAATATTTTTATAACCTAAATGCCTGTATGTTGCGGGGGAAACTTTTCTCCCGCGCGGCGTCCGCTGTAAAAGCCCGGCCTGAAGAAGAAAAGGTTCGCATACATCTTCAATCGTTCTGACATCTTCCCCTATTGCCGCTGCTATTGTTTCAATTCCCACAGGTCCGCCGTCGTATTTTTCTATGATAAGTTTTAAAAGGCTTCTATCAGTGTTATCAAGGCCGAAATTATCTATTTTCAAGATATCCAAAGATTTGTTTGCAACGTCTTCGGTAATTTTACCGTCATGTTTAACCAGTGCATAGTCCGCAACTCTTTTGACAAGCCTGTTTGCAATACGCGGAGTGCCTCTGGAACGTTTGGCAATTGCATGAGCGCCATCTTCCGTTATTTCAATATTTAAAATCCCCGCTGTTCGTTTTATAACCTGTGATAATTCATCTTCAGTATAAAATTCCAGTCTGTGAATAATTCCGAAACGGTCGCGAAGCGGGCCTGACAGCTCTCCGGCTTTTGTTGTAGCCCCTATAAGGGTAAATTTTGGCAGCGGAACGCGTAAAGTTTTTACTGTTTGAGATTTGCCAGTTGTCATATCAAGAAAGAAGTCTTCCATAGCCGGATATAAAATTTCTTCCGCTACTTTGTTGAGTCTGTGGATTTCATCAATAAACAATATTTCTCCGCCCTTTAAAGACATTAGAATTCCGATAATATCTCTCGGACGTTCCAAGGCCGGAGCCGAAGTGATTTTTATATCCACCCTCATTTGTTGTGCGATTACGCCTGCAAGAGTAGTTTTCCCGAGTCCCGGTGGGCCGTAAAATAACAGATGATCAAGCGGCAGTCCGCGTTTTTTTGCAGCTTCTATGGAAATTTTTAAAGTTTCTTTTAATGCCGACTGGCCTATGTATGTCTCAAAGTTTTTTGGTCTGATACAGTTTTCAAAATTTTTGTCGTTATCAAGACATTCTGATTTTATAACCGAATGTTTTTTCTTTT
>CALVEX010000197.1 GCA_944326655.1 Candidatus Gastranaerophilales bacterium
TTGCACCTCTTATTCTGATAAGTGCGTAAGTCTCAAAGCGTGTATTTTTCTGCGGGGAATATCTTTCGATTGCATTGATAAGGCCTTCAACACCGTAGCCTGCAATATCTTCAATGGAAATAGTTGACGGAAGCGTTACTTTTACACGGCCGACAACATATCTTATGAGATAAATGTATTGAACAATCAATGTATCACGGGCAGTTTTATTTGTTTTATCTTTAAGATATTCATGCCAAAGAGCTTCAAGTTCATCTTCCGCAAGTCGTTTTATATTATTGTATGATGTAAAATCAAAACTTTGACTCATTAAAATTCCCAAATATTGTTCAAATATCTCACATTTCTATTCTATACAATATAGGATTTACAACATCATTTAAAAGGTGGAAATGTTTCGGGATTTCTAAAGATTGTGTAGGAATGTAACAAAATATGGGCTGTCGGAATAAAATACTAAATACTTATTTTACAAGAACAAGAATTCTTCCGGCTACGCCATTAGAATGGCAGTTAGACGAAGAATCTCATAACTGTTCTGTCTGCTCTAAAGGATAATTATGAAAAATAATAAAATTTTAAATATTTTTTTCTTCTTCTTTTGCTGAGTCTGCCGGTTCTTCTTCGGTTTTTATTATTTCAAGTTTTGTAACTCTTGCACCGTCAATATTTTTTACAATAAATGTAAGGTTATTAAATGTAACAGTATCGTTTAACTCAGCAATGCGCCCCAAAAGCTTAACCACGAGGCCGCCGATTGTATCAATGTCATCATCATCAATATCTTCTTCTTTAATTTTGAAAAATTCTGCAAATTCGTCCAGACGCATCATCGGATTTGCAAGATAAGTATTTGGAGCAACTTCAATAATATCTTCCTGCTGTTCTTCTTCCTCGTCAAATTCATCCTGTACGTCTCCGAATATTTCTTCTATAACATCTTCCAATGTAACGAGTCCTGAAGTCCCGCCGAATTCATCAACAACAATCGCCATCTGGCCTTTGCGTTTTTTAAATTCCAATACAAGATTGTCCATGGTAATAGTTTCTGGCACAAGGAGGACTTCTCTTAAAATTTTCGAAATCGGACAAATTTCATCCTTTATTGACAGAGAATAAAGATCTTTTACATGAACCAAACCTATAATATGGTCAATATCTTCTTCATAGACAGGGTATCTTGTATATTGGTTTTCTGCTGCAAGTTTATTCAACTCTTCCATTGGTGTGTCTATAGAAATACAAACCATATCAGTTCTTGGGACCATTACCTGTTTCGCTGTAAGGTCTGAAAATTTAAATACATTATGAAGCATGTCTTTTTTGTTTTTATTTAAAACACCAACGTCATAGCTGGCATTAACAAGCATATCTAGTTCTTCTGTGGAATGTACAAGTGAGCCTTTATGTGAATGCGGGATATTTAAAGCCTTTAAGACCAAATTCCCGAACCCGTTTAAAAGCCATATAAAAGGATTAAATACGTAGGTTATAAGCTGCATTGGCTTCGCAACCCATAAAGCTGTTTTTTCTGTGTATTCAAGAGCAATAGATTTTGGTATAAGTTCGCCCAAAACTACATGGAAGAATGTGATTAACGCAAATGCAATTGATACAGACATTGTATGTGTTGCTATATTTCTGCTTATACCGGGTAAGAATGAAAAGATTGGCTCAATTATATGGGCGAGTGTACCTTCTCCAACCCAACCTAAACCGATACTTGATATTGTTACACCCAGCTGAACTGCTGCAATAAATTTGTCCAAATCTTTTAGAGCTTCCATTGCTATTTTGGCATTGTAATTTCCTTCATTTACAAGCTGTTCAATTCGGGTTTTTCTAACCTTTACCATTGCAAATTCGGAAGCAACAAAAAAGCCGTTTGAAAATAACAAAAAAGCTATTACAAACAAATTGAATATTGTATTACCCGTCTCATCCATTATATTTTGTTTCCTTCAATAAATCTAAGCTTTAAATCAATTATAATATTATTATATAAAAAATGCAATCCTATTGTTTGGACAGGTTATATCGCAGTTTACACTAGATGTATCAAAAAAACAGTTATACTGTCATTCCGAACTTGTTTCGGAATCTCTATTTTGTTAGACCCTGAAACAAGTTCAGGGTGACGCTTTTTATCATATTTAGTGTAAAATACGATATAAGTCCTATTGTTTGGGCAAATCCACTTCCTTTAATTCAGTATAAATCATTGGAGAGAAGCCCTTTGTAGTCGTAATTGTTATAATTTTATAAACCGGCGGATTATAAAGCAGTGTCGGAGTTGTAATGTGGTAAACCCCGTTTCTCATAACTTCGCTGTTCATATGCAAATGTCCGGCGATAACCGAAATTACATTGTCGTATTTATCCAGAAGTTCTAAGTATTCTTCTTTTTGATAAACTTCATGCGACTTTATTTCAACTTCAGACACAAGCGGAAAATGCTGTAAAATTATAACAGGTTTATTTTTATATTTTTGTAATTGTTTTTCGAGCCAGTCAAGAGTCTCTTTTTTGTAATAACCTGTAGAACCGGGTATAATTTCTTTTGCGCCGTCTACAACAATAAAGACAAAATTATCTTTTTTAAATACATAGTTTGGCTTTTTATATTTATAGAAAATATTGTTATCTTTGACAATTTGTAAATACTGTTCTTTTGAAAGTCCGTTGTTTCTAAATACGTCATGGTTCCCGATTATTATGTAATAGGGATTGTTAAGCTTATTTGCAATTTTGATAAATTCCGGCAGATATTCTGTTCGTGGCGAGTCAAGATTGTCTCCGGAAAAGATCGTAAATTCTATATCCTTTTCGTTATTAATATCTTTGATGACCTGTTCTAGAACTTCTGTTTTGTATTTATCATTTTTAACAAAATGTGCATCTGCTATCTGTGCGAATTTTATTGTATCAGCAAAAACCGAACATTGAATTAATAGACAGGCAGCTAAACTTAAAAAAATATTCTTTTTCATTTATATCCTCTGGACAAATTATAACATAAATTATAATATATAGGAATTATGAGATTAGATAAATTTTTAAAGGTTTCAAGATTAATAAAAAGAAGAACCGTTGCAAACGAGGTTTCTGACTTGGGCAGGGTTTATGTAAACGGGAACCCGGCCAAACCTTCAAAACAGCTTAAGGAAGGGGACATAATAAAAATTGAATACGCTAACAGTACAGTTTGCGCGCGTGTTTTAAAAGTCCCGCAAAACAATGTCAGTGTACAGGAAGCACCATCACTTTACGAGTTAATAAATGATTGATAAAATTGAAAAATTTCTAATATTTTGTTAAAATAAAAATGTTGCAGTAAAAAGAGGGACAATATTATGAAAGAATTTGTTAAGAATTGTGAAGTCGGGGGGGGGGGCACTCTAGGCTCCTCCGGAGGCTCGGAAGATAAGAAGGTAGGAAGATATGCTGGTATCGGTGAGCGAAGCTCACACGAAATTATGTTCCCTCTCCCCGACGAATTGACCTTCGTGAGGGAGAGGAGGAAAAATAAATTCCTTCCCTTATTAGGGAAGGTTAGGATGGGTTTCAAACAATACCCACCCCTGACCCCCTCCCTAATTAGGGAGGGAGAGAGTAACTTCCTGATACGAACTTATCGTCCTAACGTCTTATCGTCTTATCGTCAGAGACAATTTCAA
>CALVEX010000198.1 GCA_944326655.1 Candidatus Gastranaerophilales bacterium
TTGAAAGTATTTCAATGCTTATAGACACACAGGGTGACGGCGAACATGTTCGGATTGTTCCGAATTCTGACAATCTGCCGCCTGCCGGTTTTTCGGAGTTTGTTAAAGGCGGACGCTATATCTGTCCCTTATATATTATGGAGAGGGTAAATGATTAAGTTTATCCGCGGTTTTTTTGTAGTTATGCTGTTTGTGATTTTCGGGCTGGGGTCTTTGATTATAAGTTTTGTTCTTATACCTTTTGGGGGAATTTTGACAAGAGGGAGAAGTAAAAGAGAATATTTTTCTGATTTTATTCATAAACTATGGGCGTGGTACACTAATCTTTTTGTAATTCTCGGACTTATAAAAGTAGAAACAAAAAATATTAAACAAATGCACGGAAAAATTATTGTATCAACACATCCTACGTTTATTGATATTATGATACTAATCGGAATTTATGAAAATTCTTTATGTCTTGCTAAAAAAGAAATTTTGAATAATATTTTTATGAAAAATATTATAAAAAATGTTTATATTCCGAATAACATTGAGCTGGACGAATTTAAAGCAATTTGTATTGAGGCGATAAAAGATGGTTACAACATAATTATTTTCCCGACCGGCACAAGAACGGTTGAAGGAGAAGATTTAAAAATCCATAAGGGTGCGGCGGCATTACAGATTGCCTCGGGCGCTGATATTAGTCCGGTAAAAATTGATTGCGACTATCCGTTTTTACAAAAAGGACGTCCGATTTATGATGCATCAGACAGGGTTATAACATATACCATTAGCCAATCGAAACCTATTAAGCTTTCACAATTTTCTGAAAAATCCGAAATTAAGCTGCGAAAAGAAATTTCGGAGAAAATCAAACATGAGTTCATGAGTTAGCTGTATCAGTTATGTTAGTTTACCCTCTCTCTAACTCTCTCCTGAGGAGAGAGGATTTTTAACGATTCCCTCCCTTGGGGGAGGGGTTAGGGGAGAGGGTAACAGAAGATTGGAAGATTAATAGGTCGGGCTTTAGCCCGACAAATAAAAAATTATTTGTTTTTTATAAATTGTAATGAAATGTAAATATAAATTTTAAAAAGGCTAAAACTCAGTTATAATGCCTGATAGGATAGGATAGGATAGGATGCGGTGCGTGAATAGCAATTTTTTTAATGTGCATGTTTTTATATAAATATAAACAAGGTAGAAAGGAATAGTTATGCCTGTTATTCCGATAAGTCAGACGCAGATACATAGTGTAAATTTTGGAAATCAAAATCTTCAAAATATAAACAATAATTACAATACACAGCCTTATCCTTCCGATACGGTGGAAATTAACGGGAAGAAAAAGGGGCTTTCCAACGGTCAAAAATGGGGAATAGGTATAGGTGTTGCTGCGGCTTTAACTGCCGCTGCACTTTTATTGCGGGGAAAAGTCGGAGCCGCACAGGAAGAAGTCGGTAAACTTGCCGAACATATTGACTTTACCCCTGCTAAAACAATAGAAGAAGCACTAGAATTTGCAAAAACAAAACTCGGTATAAAGAATTATGATAACCGTATGCCTCTTGATGTTATGAACTGGGTAAATGAAGGGCTTGTTAATATCAATAACGCAACAAAAGGTAAATCTAAATTATTTGATACAATAGGTTATGTGCCGCGTGATGAGGAGTATTTAGCATGTTTTATGAATGATATTTCGGACCCCAAATTTGGTGCAACATTCAATCTCAATAAAAAGACGTTTGAGAATATTGGACATAATATAGAACAGTTAATTAAATATGGCTTAGATGAAAAAATTCTATATAAGGACAAAGACGGAAAACTTTGCCTGTATAATTTTTATAGAAACGGAGATGTTTCTGACAATTTGTTAAAGAGTTTGAATAAATTTAATGAAAATCCTGACAGTTTTTCTCTAATAGATAAAATACAATTATATGAAGATTTTGTGTCTCTTGGTAATGCAGTAGAAGGATTTTATGAGGCTCCAATGTCTAAACTTAAACAATTGCTTGCAAATGACGGTATTCAGGAAACTTTATTGGCTCATTCTAAACTGCCTGATTTAAAACAAATAGAAAAATTATCAACACTACAGCAGAGAAATGTTCTTGTTGATATTGTAAATACCTGTTTGACTTCCGGTGATAACTTGTATTTAGCGTATCAAAAAGGAGATAAATTCAAAACTATTTATCATGAAATGGGACATTTACAGCATCGTTTGGGAATTGGAGAACAAAAATTTCTTCAAATGGGCAAACCAGAAGAATGCATAAGAGATTTGGGAAAAGTTTCGGATATAACAAATGATTTTGTAAACAGTAAAGAAAAGCAGCAAATAGCAAACAGGGTTTCAAATTATGCACCTGAATCTCCTCTGGAATTTGTTGCTGAAACATATAGAAAATTAATTACAAATGCATTAAGCGGTAATGAAAAACTATCTGATGATGTTATGAACCTTTATAGAGAATATAACGGTCCTGCCGTTTAGCTACTCTAACCCTCTCCCCTAACCCCTCCCCCGAGGGAGGGGAATCGTTAAAAACTCTATCTCATTTTGAAAGAGGGTAACAGAAGATTGGAAGATAAGAGGGTAGGCCAATATCGTCATGCTGAACTTGGTTGACTACTTTTGCCAAAATCTATTGATTTTGTGCAAAATGTCCCATGCAGACAGAAGCTAATTGTTGAAAGCCATCAAAACACAGAGGCCAACTGACGTTCAAAATCACGGTATTACACATATTTTGTGTAAGCCATACAATATAAATCCCTTAAACCCCGTAAATTTCTTGTCTTTTTTTCAACACAACAGGATTTTTCAGGTATTCATCGTATTTGCTGCGCATATTTATATAACCTTTCGGCGAAATCTCAATAATTCTGTCAGCAACTGTTTGGATTAGCTGATAATCCTGTGAGGTAAAAAGTATTGTTCCCGGGAAATCAATCATTGCATTATTTAACGCCGTAATGCTTTCCAAATCAAGGTGATTTGTGGGTTCATCAAAAATCATTACATTTGCTTCGGCTATCATCATTTTGGCAAACAAACATCTTACTCTCTCGCCGCCTGACAGAACATTAACTTTTTTATCCGCATCATCGCCTGAAAAAAGCATTCTGCCCAAATACCCGCGTAAAAAGTTTACGTGCTGATCCGGTGAATACTGTGCAAGCCACTGCATTATAGTTAAATTATTTTCAAAATAGAAATTGTTATCTTTCGGGAAATATGAATGTGTTGCGGTTACGCCCCACAAAACTTCTCCGCTGTCAAGTTTTACGCGGTCTTCCAAAATATCAAATAAATTTGTTATTATTGAAGTGTCACGGGCTATAAATGCAACTTTTTCCCCTTGATTAACTTCAAAACTTAAATTTTTGATTAAAAGTTCGCCGTCCTCATTGGTTTTGTATAAATTTTTAACCTGTAAAACATCCTTACCGGGGATTTTGTTATAAGTAAATCTTATTCTCGGATACTGTCTTGAAGAAGGTTTTATTTCTTCAAGCGACAACTTATCGAGCATGTTTTTTCTGGAAGTTGCCTGCTTTGCCTTTGATGCATTTGCACTAAAACGGGCAATAAAAGCTTTCAGTTCTTCCATTTTTTCTTCGGTTTTCTTATTTTGCTCTTCTTTCTGTTTTTTAATCAACTGGCTTGCCTGCGACCAGAAAGAATAGTTTCCCGTATAGAGCTGAATATTTTTGTAATCAATATCCGCAATATGTGTACAAACATTGTCAAGAAATTTTCTGTCGTGCGAAACCACAATAACAAGATTCTGGAAATTTATCAAAAATTCTTCAAGCCATGAAATCGTATTCAAATCAAGGTGGTTTGTAGGTTCGTCGAGCAAAAGAATATCAGGGTTGCCGAATAGAGCCTGCGCCAGAAGCACACGAACTTTTTCATTACCTGAAAGCTCAGACATCTGTTCATAATGGAGTTCATCAGCTATTCCCAAATCCGAAAGCAAAGACGCAGCCATAGCCTCAGCCTGCCAGCCGTCCAATTCGGCAAATTCTTCTTCAAGATGTGCGACCTTTATACCGTCTTCGTCATTAAAGTCAGGCTTTGAATACAGGGTATCACGTTCCCGCATAATATCATAAAGCCTTTTGTGCCCCATAATTACGGTATCAATAACTTTGTAATCATCAAACGCAAAATGATCCTGTCTTAAAACAGCAATTCTCTGCCCTTTAGAAATATGAATCTCCCCGGAAGTCGGTTCAATGTCACCTGAGAGAACTTTCAACAGCGTACTTTTGCCGGCACCGTTTGCTCCGATTACGCCGTAACAATTACCCGGGGTAAATTTTATGCTTACATTCTCAAAAAGTGTCTGGCTGCCAAATCTGACAGTTAATTTTTCAGTTGAAATCATAAGTACAATTATAATATAAAAAGAAAAAATTAAAATATATGCCAGTCCGACAAATTATTTTACTTAACAGTTAAGCAATTCAGCCCCTTTAACTTCATGTGTTCCCTCCAGTAACTTTATAAAAATACTTCTCATAGGTTTTGCAGGGTCATATTCAGCAGTTGAACGTAATTGTGCAATATTAACCTCCCCGATTTTTACTGTATCGGCAATAGGAATCGCGTCTTTATAAATATATTCTATAGCTTCTTTTCTCTGTTTAAACAAATGAGAATCTTTTGCCGGCGTACCTTCTAGCAAATGTGTTCCAAAACTATTAGGTTGTAAGTATTTTTTAAATATATCAAAAAATTTATCCATCCAGCCTTGAGTTTCCCTAGGCATTTTTAAGAATTCCGACTGTGCTCTGACGGTCGCTGCCATACAGTCAAGCGATGTACTCCAGCTAAACAAAATATTTTGACTTCTGACTCTTAATAAATCATTGTTTAATTTTTCAGTGGGAATTCTAAGTATTACAAGATCATCACTTCCTTTTGCAACCTGGTATATAAGTTCTTCCCATAACGACCTGCCTCCCCAAAATTTATTTTTGCCCCACCTCTTAAATAAGTTTATCAATTCTATTGTGAAAACTCCATCCCCAAATAATTTATCCTTAGAAGTTTTTATCACACCGTCCTTTAGCATCAACTCATAATTAGACTTATTAGTTATATGATAAATAAATCTCGGAATTTTGTGTTTTCCGTATCTTGTTCCCAATGTCAAAATCTTTTGTCCGATTAGTGCATAACTCATAAAATATTATCTACAAATTCTTTTTCCCTGTTATTTATATAAAGTATTTTTTATTTAAAAAATTGTTTTTCTGTTACAAATTATTAATTCTTTCAATAAATTACACTAATCTTTATAATTTGCCTCTTTGTCTGATGTAATAAATTTATAAAACTTGAAAAATGTCTGTATGAAAATTCAACCCGTTAAGTTTACAAATTTTACCCCCAAAGTAAGCCGGCAAAAAATTATAAAGGCAGCAGACAGCAAAACCGTCGAAAGATTAAAAATAGCCGGCATACTTTGTATCCCATTCATAATTTGTGAACTTTCCTGCAGGTTATCCAAAAAACTCAATAAAAATAAATCATGATTTATACAAAAATTTATCTAAACCTTTAGCTATGCCTAAATGAAGAAGTGTAAACAACCCTGCAAACCAGGCGCTGTATTTATGAACCTTCATTTTATTTTTAAATTTTACGCTTTTCAAGCCTGTAGCTCCGCATAAAGTTCCTAAGCCCACAGCCGCATAACCTGTTGATGAAACAAGTTTTTTGTGGATTTGTCTTTGTTTTGTCTGAATACTTGGTGTTTGTGTAACCGAATTTATCATAAACTATTCTCCAAAAGTATTTTTTACATAAATAGTGTACTTATCCTGCCCAAAATGCGAAAACGTTATCTTCCCGATAGAAGAAGCCTTGAAAAGACCTCCGACCGGTGAAAATTTTACACTTTTCGGCTTAAATGAATATTTATAAAAATATTTGTCAGTGTCATTTAAAAGCAAAAAAATCTTTTTTTCAAATGCAGGCTTTTTAACTGTTATTTTCTGATCGGTAAATTGAGATATTTTTATAATTTCCGCATCCGGAAAAATTTCTTTTATTTGTTCTTCAGTTAATTCTTTTTCTTCAAAAAATTTTCCGTTATAAACAAGTTCAAAAATCTTTAAATCAGCATTATGACAAGCTATCAGACGGCCGTCAAATAAAAATTCGTAATTTGAGCCAAGCATAATTTCATTATTCATATTGTAATATATAGAATAATTTCCGGTACCCGGAGAAGTCTTTTTAGTCAAAGCAATTCCGTCTTTAAAAACCCCTTCTGTATTCCAAGTCTGAGCCGAAGGCGAATAAATAATCTGATTATCATTTAAAACAGGCTTCATATTTCCTGCAAATACAGGAGAACTCAATAAAACCAAGCACAAGGCCAAAATAACTTTTTGCATATAAACCCTTTCTGTTTTTATTAATATTAACATAAAAACCACAGAAGTTTTATGCAATTACCTGATTATCTGATAAAAACTTACATCCATGCTTTGCTCACACGT
>CALVEX010000199.1 GCA_944326655.1 Candidatus Gastranaerophilales bacterium
TTAAGCCTTGTTGAAAAAACAGAAGGGTTAAACAATCTCAAACAAAGTCTTTATGACTGGAGGGGAATAAGTTTTAACCTTTCTGTTACTATTTAATCATGAAATTTTTTGCTAAGCAGGAGGGGAATATTTTTTACCCGTCATGCTGAACTCGTTTCAGCATCTCATATATGGAAGATTGGAAGATAAGATGGCAGGAGGGTATGCTGTTATTGGTGAGCGAAGCTCACGAAGCTTCTTATGTCCTCCCCCCCCCCTCTCTCCTTGAAAAGGAGAGGGGAAAAATGAATTCCTTCCCTTTATATCGAAGGTCAGGATGGGTTTTAAACAATCACCCCTCCCCGAAAAGAACTTATTCACCTATTGACTTATTAACTTATTCACTTAAGAGCATTACAGTCGGATTTTCACAACTTTGCGATTGCGACGGTCGCTTACGCTTCCTCGCAATGACAGTTTATCCCCTTGAATATAAATTCCGGTTCTTCTGAATAGACAAATCTTTATTTTTGTAATATCATCTAAGCAGAAAGTATATGATGAATTACAATAAAAATCTGGTAGCAGGCTGCGGGCTTTCAGGAGCTGTCATAGCAAGACTTCTGGCAGACAAGGGAGAAAAAGTCCTTGTAATTGACAGAAAAAATCACATCGCGGGAAATATTTACGATTACAGGGATGAAAACGGAATATTTATCCATAAATACGGCTCGCACATTTTTCACACAAATAATGAAAATGTCTGGAAGTTTTTAAACAAATTTACGGCATTCAATACCTATATGCACAAAGTTCTTGCATTGATTGACGGGATTGAAACAACAATCCCTTTTAATTTAAACACTTTATATGACGTTTTTCCAAACTCACTTGCCAAAAGGCTGGAAGAAAAACTTTTGTCAGGGTTTGAATATAACACAAAAGTTCCGATTTTAGAGTTCCAAAAGCAGAATGACAAAGATTTGAAATTCCTTGCTGATTACATATATGAAAAAGTATTTCTGCATTATACGTCCAAACAATGGGGTAAAAATCCGGATGAGATCGATTCTGCGGTAACAGCCAGGGTTCCGGTTTACATAAGCAAAGATAACAGATATTTTCAGGACAAGTATCAGGGAATTCCACTCAACGGCTACACAAAAATGGTTGAAAATATTTTAAACCACCCAAATATTGAAGTTCAACTGAATACGGATTATAAAAAATTTGCGTCTAAAAATTCCGCAATGCTGAGTGAATTCCGAATATTTTATACAGGCTCGATTGATGAATTTTTTGACTACAAATACGGTGAATTAGCTTACAGAAGTGTTAATTTTAAATTTGAAACACATAACAGAAAATTTTACCAGTCAAATGCAGTTGTGAATTATCCGTGTAATTACGATTTTACAAGAATTCATGAATACAAATACTATTTATCGGACAGGTCTGAAAAAACCGTCATAGCAAAAGAATATTCGGAAAATTTTGAAAACGGGAAAAATGAACGCTATTATCCTATAGAAACTCCGGAGAATAAACAACTCTACGAAAAATACCTAAAAGAAAAGCCTGAGAATGTCTACTTTTTAGGACGTTTAGGAGATTACCGCTATTACGATATGGATAAGGCCGCAGAAAGAGCTATGAATTTATTTGAGGAGATAAAATAATGCCAAAAGTAAGTGTTGTTGTTCCTGTTTACAATGTTGAAAAATACTTAAAAGAATGCTTGGACAGTATAATTCATCAGACTCTCGAAGATATTGAGATTATCTGTGTTAATGACGGTTCGACAGATTCATCACTTGACATCCTAAATGAATACGCTAAAAACGACAAACGCATAATTGTCATAAATAAATCAAATTCCGGCTACGGACATACAATGAATATGGGGATTAATGCAGCAAGAGGCGAGTATATAGGAATTATTGAATCAGATGACTTTGCAGATATACATATGTTTGAAGATTTATACAAACTTGCAAAAGAAAATGACGCCGATATAGCAAAAAGCAACTGGTACCTTTACTGGAGCAAAAATAAATTTGCAAGGAAAAGCAACAATATTCCTGCTGCAAAAATCGGAAAACTACTGAACGCCAAGACGGATAAAGTTCTTTTAAGGCTCAATCCGTCTGTCTGGAGCGCAATTTATAAAAAAGAATTTTTAAATAAATTCAATATAAAATTTCTTGAAACTCCGGGAGCAAGCTACCAGGATTTGGCATTTTCGTTCAAAATCTTTGCACTTGCAGAACGTGTAATCCTAACTGATAAAGCATACCTTTACTACAGACAGGATAATATGAATTCATCAGTTAAGAGCAAAACAAAAGTATATTGTGTTTGCCATGAATACGATGAAATAGACAGATTTCTTGATGAAAATCCGCAGTTGAAATTTGAATTTAAGGTTCAGGAAGAAATTAACCGCTACAATGGCTATGTCAGTTCGGTTCTCAGAATTGACGATTCTGTAAAACCCGAATTTATTAAAGTATTTTCAGAACATTTCAAAGAAGAATACAATACGGGACTTTTAGGGAACGAATTCTTTAAACGAGTTAATAAAAAAGATTTTATGACTCTTATAAATTCTCCGGATAAATATATCAAAGTACTAAAAAATATTGAGAGAAGAAAAAAATTTAATAACATAAGAAAAAATATAATCACACTGCATTTTAGAAACGGCAGACTGGAAATGACTTTATTCGGCAAACAGGTGATATAAATGACAATATTACATGAAAAAACCAAAGTAAAAAATTTATATTCTTTTGATATTTTTGATACTCTTATTACAAGAAAAACTGCTACGCCAAAAGGAATTTTCTTTATTATGCATGAGTTATTGAAAAATAACTCTGACTACAGCGAGTTTTTCAGGGCAAATTTTAAAGATATAAGATGCGAAACTGAAGAATTTGTGAGAGCATGGCTTTTTAAAACAAAAAATTATCAGGATATAACTTTTGACGAAATTTATGAAAGAATAAGAATAAATCACAGCCTTACAGAAAGTCAGGCCGATTTCCTTAAAAATCTTGAAATTCAATGCGAAATTCAAAACCTTATACCAATTGATGAGAATATTAATAAGGTCAAAAAACTTATCAATCAGGATGAACAGGTGATTTTAATTTCCGATATGTACCATAGTGAGGACACTTTAAGAGAAATTCTCTCACACATTGACCCTGTATTAAAAAACATAAAGATATTTGTTTCTTCGCAATACAGAAAATCAAAAGCAAAAGGAGATCTTTATAAAATAATCCG
>CALVEX010000200.1 GCA_944326655.1 Candidatus Gastranaerophilales bacterium
ATCAGTATTTCAAAATGAATATTTTGATGAGAAAGTAAAAAATATAATCTTATCAGTAAGGCCTTTACCATTTCGTGATGGAATGAATATGGATGAGATGCGTTTTAGAGTATATCTTGGTTATGAACGGTATAATGAGATTAATATAAGTGTTGGAAGTTCTTTTATAGATTATAAAAAAACATTTAGTTTAATGATAATAACGAATAAATAATTAAGAATAGCTTGGAAGTATGATTTTTACAAGCCGCTGAGAACAGCGGTTTTATTTTGATGAAAAAAATTTTTGACAATCAGAGAATGTTATGGAATACAAATTATTAAAAGCCCAGAGGGAATTTTTGGAAATTCCCCATGATTACACACTGGATGTTGCGGTTTATCAGGGCGGTTACGGTTCGGGGAAAACTTTTGCAGGTTCGCTTCTCGGGATTTTGCTTGCATTAAAATTCCCCGGAGTCCGCGGACTTGTAGGTGCCCAGACTTATACGCTTGTAAGAGACACAACATTGCAAACTTACTTTGAACATCTGGAAAATTTTGGTTTTGCGGACGGCATAGACTACGAATGGTCATCAACTTTGCAGAAACTTACTTTTAAGAACGGTTCTGAAATCCTTTTCAGGCATTTTGACGAGCCGAATAAATTAAAGTCTTTAAATCTTGGGTTTGTAGAGATTGAGGAAATGTCTGATATTCCTTATGATACTTTTAAAATGCTTCTCGGCCGTATGAGGCAGAGGGTTAAAAAGGTCTGGAAAAATTTCACATACCGTATTTTCGGACATACAAACCCTGAAATGCAAAGAGGCTGGATTTACAAAACCTTTGTGGAAAGCCCTGCTCCGAATTACAGGCTTATTACGGCTCCGACAACCCAGAATATTTATCTGCCCGAAGGTTTTTGCGATGAATTGAAAAAACTTTATGATGAACAATATTACAATATCTTTGTACTTGCGCAGAACGGCCAATATAATAACGGGCTTGTTATAAAAGATTTTACGGATGAAAATATAAAAGATATTACTTATCAGCCTGATATGGATTTGCATATCTCTTGCGACTTTAACGTCGATCCTATGTGCTGGGTTTTTGCCCATAAAACTGATGATAAAGTTTTTTATTTTGACGAAATTGCAATGGAAAATACTACAACTTCAAAAGCCTGTGATGAATTTTACAGAAGGTATCCAAATCATAAAGGAAAAGTTATAGTAAACGGCGACGCATCAGGCGATAACAGAAGCTGTACAAGCGAATACACAAATTACGTAATAATAAAGAAAAAGCTTCTGCAATACGGGTATGATGTAGAAATTCAGATAAAAGCGTTTAATCCTCCTATAAAAAACAGAATTATGGCATTTAATGCAAAAGTCCGCTCCGCAGACGGAGAAGTCTGTTTGTTTGTGGATAAAAAATGTGAAAAACTTCTTTATAACATCTATAACCTTAAATACAAAGAAGGTTCTTCCAAAATAGATATTCCGACCTACCAGCAGATTAAGCAGTCAAAAGAACTTAAATTTTTATCCCATCCTATGGATGCGGCATCATATCTTGTTGATTTTTATTGGCCGATAAGTTTATAGCCTTTATTCAACCTTTTTAACGGAAGTCAGTGAGCTGATTCAGGAAGTTCGGAAGGCAAGAGGGCAGGAGGTCAGACCAAAATCGTCATCCTGAACTTGTTTGACTGCTTTTGCCAAAATCTATTGATTTTGTGCAAAATGTCCGGTTTTCCGCAGCATCTCATAAGTGGAAGATTAGAAGATAAGAGGGTAGGAGGGTAGGAGGGTATGCTGTTATCGGTGAGCAAAGCTCACGAAAAAGCCTTCCCTAATTAGGGAAGGTTTGGATGGGTATCGATTAATACCCACCCCTGTCCCCTCCCTAATCAGGGAGGGGATTATTCACCATAATTGTCATTGCCAGCGTGTGAAACGACCGTCGCAATCGCAGAATTGTAAATATCCGACGGTAATGCGATTACCACGTCGGGCACAGCCCTCCTCGTAATGACAATTATTAATTACTTCTCATCCGGTACTCCGTACCACCATCTCCCGTGAGGGTAAAGAAAAATACTTAAAAAAAAGGAAAATTAAAATGGAAAAAATTTTAGAATATTCTCCGATAATAATTGTTGTTCTAATGTTTTTTGTTCAGCAAAGACTATTTGTCACACCGGAACAACTTGAGAAAAAACACAGGGAAATTATAGAAGAAATTGAAGAAAAATTTGTTACAATACACAGTTTTCATGATTTAAAAGAACAATTTTCAGAGATTAAAGAAAAGATTGATAAAATATATGACTTGTTAATTGATTTAAAATAATGTTAATAAATGTAACATTTTTATTTTTATTATTTAAAGTTTTGACTGTGAAATGCCGTTATAACGAATAACAGACATGTTGTTACTAAGATATCGTAAAAATTCAGGCGAAACCTTCAGAAAGGAATAGAAAAAATGGGATTGGCAGCATCACAAGCAAGATTTTTAGCCATAACTTCAAGAAAAATGAACTGTGAGTTTCAGTCTATGCAAATTGCGCAGGACAAACTTTCTGTTACACGAGATCTTCAGTCTGCTGCTACAAAATACCAAAATTCACTTGATGCGACAAAACTTATCTGGACGACTAGTATTGGAGAAACTTATGAACTGTCTTATGATTTGTTAATGAAACCTTCTGCTCTTACTGATTATCAGCCCTATCTGATAACTGACAGACAAGGAAGAATTGTATTAACTGATACAATGTTCCAAGCAGCTGTTGATGCAGGTATTATTGATGACGAGGGAAATCCGCAGGGTGATGCATCTGGCAGATTTACTGCAGGCAGTACTAAAACAAAGAATGATAACGGTGATGTGATATCTGTTACACATCCGAAGGATGGTGACGGTTCCCGTGATGCATTCTTGCTAGAACTTGTAAATAAAGGTGAATTGTCATCTTCTATGGCAGATAAAATTATTGAGAACATGGACTATACTAAAGCTGGTATAGGTGGTGAAATTCTTGATAAAACTATTGCAGGCGTATTGAGCTCAACTTCATTTATTAATAAATTAAGTGAAAGAGAGGACAAAATAGAAAATGGTAAAGTAACAGGCTATAACGATCCGGTGCTTGATGTGGGGAATAAGCTAATTGATCTAATTAAGGGTGATTTAGGGTCTACCATTGCTTCTTCTTCAGAAGATACCTCTGGGTTTATAATTACTAAGAACGCAAGCGTTATGTCAGAAGCAGATATTAAAGACCTTTCTCTCGGCGATCTTTTGACAGGCAATTATTCTATAACTCTAATGGCCGACCCGGCAAACGCATGGAGTGAGGATGGAAATTTCAGAAAAATATTGGAAACGTTTGCGGAGTTATTAGGCTGGGATGAGACCGGACAGAACAATATTACAGGCACAGCCTTGAATGTTGATTCTGAATCGGCTATGGCTTTAGATCTGGCTATAGATTGGACAATACAGGATCTTTTCAAAGTTACCAGCAATACTTCAGGAACCACAAATTCTCAAGCGCTTGCAAACAGTGTAAATGCAGCTAGTAATTATAATGGTGTTGTTACAAGTGATAAAAACCATAATACAATAAGTTTGACTAATATGTTAAAAAGCTTCTTAACAAACTTTGCAATTATATGCGACGGCGCATCAAATACTGGATTTGTAATTAACGATACTGCCGGCGCAAGCAGATATGCAACTGATGATTTAAATTATTCTTTCTTATATGGGCAAGATAATTCGATTACAGACTCTGATGTTTTAACCGGTGACTTTTATAACATGTTATATAACCAGATTTGTGTAAACGGAGCTACTAGCGATTCAACAATGCGTGATTTGGTAAGTGATCCGGAGTACCTTATGCAGGCTATAAAAAACGGACAGTTATTTATATCGAGTTTGTACACAGACGGTTATTACTACCAGAGTGCTTATTCTTTAATTGAAGGTTTTGATGTAGTAACCGACGAAGAAGCTATTGCACAGGCCGAAATGGAATACGAAATTACAAAGGCTAAATTAAACTATAAAGAAGAATCTCTTGATTTGAAAATGAAGAATATTGATACTGAACTATCAGCTTTAACAACAGAGTATGATACAGTTAAAAACCTTATAAGTAAAAATGTTGAAAAAGTATTTACAATGTTCAGCTCATAAATCCTCCCCGCCACTGTCTGCCCGGAAAAGGGTTGATTTAGGAAGACCGGATTGCAAGAGGGCAAGAGGTCAGGCTGGTTACGTCACCAACCCCTTTAATCCCCTCCCCTCAAGGGAGGGGAGCTGATATATCTCGTCATCCTGAACTTGGTTCAGGATCTCTTATATGGAAGATTGGAAGATAAGATGGTAGGAAGATATGCTGTTATCTACGGGCACAGCCCTCCTCGTAATGACAATTACAAGTTTGACTCTTGCAGCGATATGCTCCGAAACGAACTTATTTACTTAAACCCCGCTTAATTAAACAATGGTTCTGTTTCTATTTTCAAATTATCAAGGATTTCACCATAGTTTACTGTAACAGGTGTAGGTTTCGACTCCGGTATAATCTCTAAAAATATTTTTGCATTTTCTGGCTTTTGTCCGTCCAAAAAGATTTTTGAATTTGCAACATCTTCCCGTGCCGGTACAATAAGTCCGCTTTTTGTAAATTCTTCAATGCTTTTTGAGGATGATAAATATTCGATAAGCCTTAAAGCCTCTTTTTTGTGCTTTGAAGATTTTGATACTGCCCATCCAGAAGCATCAAGTTGTACTATACTGCCTTTAGTTCCTTTGGGAAACTGTACAATATCCCAGTCAAATCCTGCTTCTTCACGAATTTTGGGCACCATCCAGCGGCCTGATATATACATTCCCAATCGCTCCTGTAAAAACATTTGCGCCATTGTTGCACTGGCGCTTTCATTTTTTTTAGGCGCTACGTGGTATTTTTTTCGTAAATCCGCATAAAAATTTAAAGATTTTCTGCTTTCTGTTTTTTTTATTTCATCAGGCAGAATCCCTCCGCCGTTGCTCATAAGGTATGGAAGATAGAATAAAGGATCTTCTTCAAAGCTTATTCCAAAGGTATTTTTATCGGTAAGTTTCTGTGCTGTATTGAGAAATTCTTCAAATGTCCAATCTCTTGAGGGATAAGGAATATTTTTCCTGTTAAACATGTCTTTAT
Source organism: Candidatus Gastranaerophilales bacterium (assembly GCA_944326655.1). Classification (GTDB taxonomy): domain Bacteria; phylum Cyanobacteriota; class Vampirovibrionia; order Gastranaerophilales; family Gastranaerophilaceae; genus Stercorousia. The sequence continues at coordinate 5,213 of CALVEX010000200.1, forward strand.
TATAGTAAATTACAAGGTTTGAGACGTCTCTTGGGATTGCATACAACTGTCCGTTAAAGCTTAGGGCCTCAAGCGCATTAGGGTAAAATTTATCTCCCGGAAGCTTAATAGGTTCAAGTACTCCGGCATTTGCGTAAACGGGCAGGTATAAATTATTTATAAAAATGACGTCCGGTGCTGTATTGGACGCAAACAAAAGATGAATTTTCTGGAAATAATTTTGCGGTATGTGCATAAACTCCACTTTAATATCGGGATTTTCTTTTTCAAAATCCGATAAAAGCGGTTTTAAAATATCAATTTCCGATTTAGAGCCCCAGCTTGCAAATTCAATTGTTGTCCGGTTGTCTTTTTGCGTGCATCCACATAAAGCAAAAATACCGATTAATAACACAACTGTATATTTGAAAATACTTTTCAGGTTCACTTATTATCCTTTATTACAGCTCAATCAACACGCCCATTTTGTCGTCATTCACTTCAACGAGCGATTTGAAGTTTTCGGCCTTAACCATATAGACATTTGCATTATCATGTCTTACCTGAACAGGAGTATCTACTACTTTATCGTATTTTTTCAAAACCGTAATTTCGTCGTTAATTTTTCCGATAAGTGCTGATTTCCCATCAAGGTTAACCATATAGAAACCTTTATTTTCGTCAATATTAAATCCTGATTTAATAATAAGATTATTTAAGTAAGAAGATTTTGTTTCATTACGTAATTTTGAAATAGGATTTGTCTGGCTGTTTCCTGTTTTGCGCATTTGCGGGACAGAAGTTTCTGCCTTGATAACCGGAACAGCTTCCTGTTCTTTGTCAAGAATTGAGAAATACTCGTCAACAGAAGACATTATATATTTTGTCGGCTTATATTTAATTCTGTTTTTGTCAACATCAGCTATATTCAGGTTTGCATCTTTCAGGCTTCTCGGATTGGAATGAAGCGGGGATGTGCCAAGGTCGATATTTTTTTGTTCATGTAAAGGAATTTCGACCTCATATTTTTTAAATCTGCTTTTAATTTTATTTCTGTCTGCAACTTCCAGTGTCGGTTTATGGTTGTCAAAAGCTTTGAATTTAATAGTATTCGGAATTGCATTATCTTCGCTTTGAACAACATCTTCAACTATTTCCGGCTGAATATCCTGATTTTGGTAAGCCGGCATTTCTTCAAGAAGTTTTTCCAGTTCATCACGTTTTTGTGTTACTTCCGGCGGCTCTGATGGCGTTTTAATAAATGTATAATTCCCTTTATTTTTGCCTCTTGAAACAGGTTTTGCCGATGCATCAAGATATCTTTGGTATTTTTCCTGCCATGAAAGCTCTTTGTTATTAGTTATATTATTATATTTATATGTATCTGTATTTGTTGGTGACGGACGATAGTTCACCGGCATATCAGACATTTGTCCCGCATTTTTGTTTTTTGCAGCGGATGATAATGTTTTAAGCAGCATTAACAAGGCTAACATTGAAAATACTGCAATACCTGCTTTTTTCGGAATATGATTGAATGCAGTTTTAATCTTATTTTTTAAAGAAACAGAAGATGAAACCTTTGCAGTTTTTGGCATTTCTTCGATATTTTTAACGTCTGAAGGCGGATTTGTATCAGCTGTAACATTTGTAATAGATTCGGCAGGAACCTGTTTGTCGGCCTGTTCCTGTTTTGCTTCATTAATAAGTTCTGTAAGTCTGTTTTTTCTTGCCTGTTTTTCAAGATTTTCGTTTGAAATTTCAGTAAGTTCGATATTGGGTTTTACCTCAGCTTTTTGGACGGTTGTTTTCGGTTTAACCTCCTGTTTTTGTGTATTATAAGCTGTTGGTTTTAGAGAGGTTTCAGGCTGTGTTTTTTTTGTATTAACGGCAGGTTTCACTTGTGTGTCAGCTGCTTTGTTAACGGTAATTTCTGTTTTAGGCTGAACTTTTTTAGGCGGTTCCTGCGGTTTTGCAATGGTATTTTTGACAGTATTTGCTTCGGCTATGAGAGTTTTATATGCTTTTTGCTCCTCTGTTACCGGGCCGCTTTGTTTTGTACTTGTTTTAATATCAAGCGGTTTTGTTGTAATCAGTGTTACTTTAGTGTAGCCGCCGCTTGTATCATTTACGGTTTTTACATCAATGTTGGAAACTAAATCTTTAAGTCCGTTCAAATTCGGGCTGCTGTAGCCGGAACTTTGTATTTTCGGCACAAGAATAACATATTTATTATCTGATTTTTTTCGTACAAGGATATTTTCATTATAATTATCAGAGGTGAATAAAGTAACATTTACAGCATCATTGGAAGCCCGTTTCAAATCGAGCTGTACAAGGTTATTTCCGCTCTGGGCAAATACACCTGAAGCGGGTGATACTGCTAATGCCAGCAGTAATGCTAAGCCGATTACATTTGATTTTTTTACTGCCATTTTCTACCGTTAAATTTTCCCTTATATATTATATAATACTTTGAGAGAAAATTTTTTGCCACTTTGTAAAAAAAATATTCTTTTATGTTACAATTTATGAACAAATTATAACATAAATTGCAGGAATTATATCATATGAAAAGCGGATTCACAACCATAATAGGCCGTCCAAATGTCGGGAAATCAACTTTGTTAAATAAAGTTTTAGGGCAAAAAATTGTAATAACAACAGATAAAGCCCAGACTACACGAAAAAGGATTAAAGGGATATATACAACAGATGAAGGACAGATAGTGTTTATTGACACTCCGGGGGTGCACAAACCGTTGAATAAACTCGGCGAATTCCTTTTGGAGGAATCTAAACTTGCCGTTCCCGATGCGGATTTAATACTTTTTCTTGTTGATGGTTCGGAACCTGCTGGCAAGGGGGATAAATGGATTGCACAAAATCTTTTGCTGACAGAAACTCCCGTTATTATTGTAATGAACAAGGTTGATAAATTAAAAAATATGAATAAAGTTGAAGAAAATTTATTAACTTATAAGCTTTTGTTCGAAAAAAATTATCCGATTGTCAGAATTTCCGCTAAAACAGGAAGGAATATAGACACACTTCTGAAAAATATTTTTAAATATCTGCCGGAAGGCGAGCTTTTGTATCCTGAAGATATTGTTACGGAAGAGTCAATGAGGGATGTAACGGAAGAAATTATCAGGGAAAAAATATTACTTAATACATCTGATGAAATACCTCATTCTACCGCAGTTAAAGTGGAAAGTTATATTGAAAGCGAGGATATAGACAGAATTTGCGCAACAATTTTTTGCGAGACAAAAAGTCAGAAGGGAATTTTAATAGGCAAAGGCGGCAGCCTTCTCAAAAAAATAGGAACGGAAGCCAGAGTTGAACTTGAAAAAATTGTTGAAAAAAAGGTGTTTTTGGGACTTGAAGTAAAAGTTGAAAAAGACTGGCGCAAAAAGCAAAATTCATTGAAAAATTTCGGTTATGAGCAGGATTGACTTTTACAAATCCAGTTTTTCCAATAAATTTACATTTTCGGTGCTGTTTGTCGGATGTGTAATAATCACATCATCAAGATTTTCCATAACTTCTTTGACTTTTTGCCGGTTTGTCCGCATTGCAACCAGAAAATTTTCCCCTCCCGTCTGCCAGAACCCCAGCCGCATGTATTTATGCACAACCGGAAAAGGTCCGTTTAAAATCGCTGTGAGTTCTATAAAATTACTTTTTTGTTGTAAAAAATCCGAATACATCTGTTTGAATAGTGTTTGTCCGGCAAGTGCTACTTTTTTGCCTGTTTCTACCGGCCATGTACAGATACAGTCAAGATAATAGGTCTTTTTGTCCGGCTGATATGTTATTATTCCGCAAGGTTTGTTGTCCTTAACTGCCAATACACTTTTTCTGTCGCTGAGTCCGGCTTTTGTAATCGCAACTTCAAGCATTGCCTGCCAGCGTTTATAACCTTCCGGAGTAATATTCATATCAGGCAGAAAGTTTTTCATTTTAACTGTTTCTCCAAGTTTTTTCAGAAAACCTCTGTCTTTATTTGTCAATTCGTATAAATCAATTTTGGTTTCAAGATTTTTAACAGTATTTATTGATGTCGCGATATGGATCCCGCGAAAATCAGGATTTCCTGCCGATTGTATGTTTGAAATACGCATAAAATTTTCCTTTATATAAAAAGAATAATCCTAAAAATAAAAATTTGCTATAAATTAAAGTTTTTTTAAGTGAAAGTATTTCTTTTCTATAAATATTTTGTTAAAATAAAAATGTTGCAGTAAAAAGAGGGACAATATTATGAAAAGATTTATTAAAAATTGTGAAGTCGGGGGGGGGGCACTCTAGACTCCTCCGGAGGCTCGTACGGTATCGTCATTCTGAACTTGGTTCAGAATCTAATTAATAGAGGGCCGGAGGTCAGGAAGGCAAGAGGGCAGGCCGGTTACGTCATTCTGAATATCGTTCTTCCCGTCATCCTGAATTTATTTCAGGATCTCTTATATGGAAGCTCGGAAGATAGGAGGGTAGGAAGGTATGCTGTTATCGGTGAGCGAAGCTCACATAAAGATAAGTTTAACTTTTGCAGCGGTACGCTGCCGATAAGAACTTATCGTCTAATACAATCTAAACCTCACCCCAGCCCTCTCCTTATAAAGGAGAGGGGGAAAAGTAAATTCCTTCCCTTATTAGGGAAGGTTAGGATGGGTTTCAAACAATACCCACCCTTAACTACCTATCTTACCCGTTTTACAAGATTATTCGTGTTTGGTTGCAAAGAGAATAAAATATGTTATAATAGTGATATATTACATCACTATAAAAAGAAAGCCGTCTTCACATTGTCTGAAGGCGCTATGCATGTTGCCCTGCCAAACAGCCAACGTCGTGCCGCCTTTACACTTGCTGAAGTTCTAATCACTCTCGGAATTATCGGCGTTGTTGCTGCTATTACTATCCCCACACTGATACATAAATACAAAATGCAGGCGCTTGAGGCACAGTTTAAAAAAGCATATTCTGTCGTTCAAAATGTGAATTTGATGATGAAATATAATGATATTGATCCTTATGTTGATTATCAGGTGGGAGTTTCTCCGCGGGATGAGGACGCAATTATAAAACAGGCAGAAGATTTTGCGAAGTTTACCAATGCACGTATATGTAATGACCATTATAGCACTTGCTTTTTTGGAACCAGCAGGCCTGAAGGGAAAATGTATAAAACTTTGGACGGAAAAACTAATGCACATATTGACCCTGATGCTTATACAAAAAGAACAATTATACTTCCTGATGGTGCTATTGTTTGGCTTGGCGGTACTACATTTGGTAAAAATAGGTACTATTATGATATAAACGGCAGAATAAAAGGCCCTAATAAGTTAGGTTATGACCTGCATGTGTTTGATATAACCAAAGATGGGACTATTTCTGTTGATAAGAACAATGGGAGTACAAATAAATGTTCATTTAAAGAATCTGCCCATGGCGATGCTTATCTGGGATTTAATTGCACTTATTATGCACTGACAAATACCAATCCTGATGATGAAAGTAAAAACTACTGGCAGGAGTTTTTGAAATAAGCTATACTGTATTTTTAGCTTATCAAGGATGTGAAAATTTCAATAACCTGTTTATGAATTTCTTCTATGGATTTTGTTGCATCAAGAACCTTAATTCTTTTAGGTTCTTGTTTCGCAAGTTCAAGATAGCCGTTTCTTACTCGGTTATGAAACTCAATTCCTGCACTTTCAAGGCGGTCTTTTTCTGTGCCTACGCGTTTCATTGAGGTTTCTACATCAATATCAAAAACAAAGGTTAAATCAGGTTTTTTCCCGTTTGTTGCAATGTCGTTGAGCATATTAATTCTTTCAATATCAAGCCCTCTGCCATACCCCTGATAAGCTACGGTGGAATCAATATGTCTGTCGCATAAAACTATTTTGCCTTTTTCTACGGCTGGATTAACTATTATATCAATATTTTGCGCCCTGTCTGCAAGAAATAAAAATGATTCGCATCTGTCGGAAACCGGGCCTTCATAATTAAGTAAAATTTCCCTTACTTTTTCTCCTAACCCTTTTCCTCCGGGTTCACGCGTTAGTATAAAAGGGATATTTTCTTTTTTCAGATATTCGGCTAATAAATTCATCTGTGTAGTTTTTCCGCATCCATCCGCGCCTTCAAATGTTATAAACAGTCCTTTTCCCATATATTACCTCATGGTCTGATTATAACAAAAAAATAAAAGTTAGACTAAAGTATATGTAATTTGTTTTTTTGTCTGTATTATGCTAAAATTTACCCTGAGGAGATATTATATGAATACAAAAATTTCAGAATTAAAGAATAATATAGAGTTTGTTTATAAGAAAAATCCGGATACTCCGAGAGTGGCTTTTTATCTTAATTTTTCACTGAATAATCCGCTGCCTGAGCCGGGTGTATATTCCTTGATGGTCAGATTGTTTCTTCAGGGGACAAAAAAATACAATGCAAGGGAGCTTTCTGAAGAATTAGATAAATACGCAATTGAGTTTACTGCCGAAATGAAACTTGATTATGTAAAGTTTAAATTTGTGTGTTTGAATGAGGATTTTGAGCGTGCGCTTGATATATTCAGCGACATTATAAAAAATACAACTTTTGAAGAATTTGAAAAAGAAAGAGAGAAACTCCGCGGCGAAATCATTGCAGAACTCGACTCCCCGCGCGCAAAAATTATAGACAGCTATTATAAAAATATTTATGAAGGTCATAATTACGGATATACAAACACTGTTATATTGGAAAATCTTCAGAATTTGAAAAAAGAAGATATTATAAATGCCTATTCGGCAATTGTTGAAAATAGTAAAAAAGTTGCAGCTTTTGTCGGCGATTTGGATTTTGATAGGGTTAAAAATTTGCTTGATGAAAAACTCGGCGATATTACTCCTTCTGTGAAAGAACTTCCTGATTTGAAAAAGCCTTTACTTGCAAAAGTTAAAAATGTCGAACTTATTCAGGAAGATTTAAATCAGGCTCATATCTTAAAAGGCTGGATAGTCGATACAGCTGACAGTAATGATTACCCTGCAATTTCTTTACTAAATATAATCCTCGGAGCCAGCGGTTTGTCGTCGCGTCTGTTTTTGGAACTTCGTGATAAAAAGGGACTTGCTTACGTTGTCAGAAGCGCTTATGATGTTGCAAGGCTTTCTGCAAACTTTTCAATATACATAGCTACAGAGCCGGGTAATATTGAAGTTTCTCTGAAGGGATTTGAAGAAGAAATCCAAAAAATTAAAACAATTCCTGTCACAGAAGAAGAACTTGAAAATGCAAAAAACAATCTTTTCGGCAAATGGGCTTTCATTTCCGAAACTAATTCGCAGCAGGCAAACTGGCTTGCACATTACGGAATAATGGGATTTGGATTTGATTTTCATGAAAAAGCTGTTGAGAGAGTTAAAAAAGTTACTGTGCAGGATATTTTAAATTGTGCAAACAAGTACTTTAATGATACATATGTTCTTTCTGTCTTAAAGCCGTAACCCTCCCGGACAATGGAGACCTTTTGAATATGTTGGATAATATTCATGAGGCGGCTTATGAGATACCTGTATACAGTATTTTTAATATTAATAATGATATTTTGTACAGGAGTTACGTACTTTGATGATAAATGTTTGAACATTTCTTATCAGCCCAACACTGATAAACTTGAGACAATATTCAAAGCGGCCTTGCCATTAAAAGAAGGTATTGTCTTTACAAAAGTTCCGCGCGGGCTCGTTGTCAGTATTGATGAAAGATATTTTTTCAGCGACGGGGAAGCAAGAATAAGAGAAAGTTCTTTATGTATTCTGGATACAATAATTCTGCTGCTGCATAAACTCCCAAATTATTGTGTTGTAGAAAATCATACTCAGGATAATAATCTGGCATGCACTATATACAATGATGACTGTGAAATATCTATTGCACGTTCGGCAAATATTGTTCAATATATGATAAAATACGGAAAGCTTTCTCCTTCGCAGTTGTTTTCTCTCGGATACGGGCAATATATGCCTTTCAGAGGTAATGTGGAATCATATGATTCTTCCAAAGGAATTCCTACAGGCATGGCAGCTTCCCAAAACTGTAACAATAAAATGAATAAACGAATAGATTTTGTAATTTTAGAGTATGAAGCTAAGCGATAATACTTTGGCGAAGTCGTGATGTTCTGGTTTCACTTAAAATATTTTTAAGTTTCATAATAGCCTGTGCATGGAGCTGGCATACACGGGATTCTGACATATTTATTGTTTCCCCGATTTCTTTAAGTGTCATGTTTTCCTGATAATAAAGAACCATTATAATACGTTCGCGTTCCGGCAGTCTTTGTAATGCGCGTTCAAGCTCCTGCTTAACATTTTTTTCTTCTGCCTGTTCCTGCGGATTTAATTTGTTAGTATCTTCTATAGTATCAATAATTTCAAGGCTGTCATCCGTTGAACCTTTTTTATCATATATAGAAGTCATTGTCGCATCTTCCGATAAAATTTGCGTAACCTTATCAGGATCCATATCAAGATAACCGGCTACCTCCGCTGTTGTAGGCATACGCCCCAACTCCTGTTTCAGATGTTCCTGGGCATTTTTTATATCTTTTATTTTTTTTCTTATGCTTCTCGGTAAAAAGTCCTGAGCTCTGATTTTATCAAGGATTGCAC
>CALVEX010000201.1 GCA_944326655.1 Candidatus Gastranaerophilales bacterium
TATAGGGGATAAAAATCTGACGGGGAAAAATGACTTTTAGCAATTATTATATACAAAATAATATATTTGTCGGAAGACCTCCGATACATCATTGTTTCAGACCGGTATGGCACAACTGCGGCTGGAATTCATTTAATACAGGTTTTGGTCTTGGGTTATTAACATCCATGTGGCAGTTCGCAACTCCAAGATTTCAGTTTCAACCGTCTTTCCAATTTCCTGCAATAAATTATAATGCATTTCAAATGCCAAATTATACATTCACTTTCCCGCAGTTTAATCCGCCTTCTCCGGAAAAATTAATGCCGTTTAATCTCAATACAACCCCATCTTATAATATGCAAATGCCGTCATTTGATTCAAATAAATTTTTTGATTTGACTACAAACCGGACAGTTAAATCGAATCCTCCAAAAACCACGCAGAGTACACCCAGAAGCACACGCAGAAGTATAGACAGAAGTTTTACAAACACTGATAAGTTAGATAAAAACTTTCTGGCTAAAGTTAAACAAGTTGCAAAAAATTTAAATTGTGATTACAAAGACCTTCTGGCTTTGATGAACAGCGAATCCGGACTGAGAGCCGATGCCTGGAACGGGACTACGGCAGTAGGGCTTATACAGTTTACCAATGCTTCAATATCTGAACTTAATCGAAAATACGGGCTTAATTTAACAAAAGCAAAAATAGCAAATATGTCTGCTATAGAACAGCTCGATTTGGTCGAAAAATATTTAAAAATAGCTAAAAGTTACAAATTCAGCAGCAGTCATAAACTTACTGCCCAGGAATTGTATGCTATAACATTCCTTCCGGGCAGAGCAGACAGAGAAGTTCTATGCCGTAGAGGCGAAGCTTATTATGAGCAAAATAAAGGGCTTGACAAAAATAATGACGGAATGATAACCCAGTCAGATCTCGCACAACATCTGTCTAAAAAGCATGTTAATGAATCCGTTTTTGCATGACAGGCAGTAAATAAAATATTACAATTCTAAATAATCCATTGATGTTCCAAAATGTTTCATGTATGTTCATGAAATATATATAAGATTTGCAGAAAGGTGCAATAATGGATAAGGGATATATTGAAAACGGTTTTATAGTAGATGTGTCAAATGCAAACAAGACTTCTGAAATAATATATGAACTAAGCAGAATTTTAGATTTGCCCGATGCGCAGAGTAAAAAAGTTTGCCTGAAACTGGGAGCTGTCGACCTGACGTCAACAGAACTTACAAGTATTAAAGCTCTTGTGGAATCAATGAATTCGGAAATTGAATTCATAAGCACAAGCTCTGATGAAACGGTAAAATCAGCAGAAGATTTGAATATAAAAGTTTCAGTGCTGGAAAATAAAGTTCCCCTCCCCGAGTTCAACACAGATCAGGAAAAGGTAAACAAAGAACTTGAAAAAGCGTTAGATAAAATTTTTGGGGATGAAACCGCTGAAATCAAAACTTTTGCCCAGGAAGAAGATATACAAAAATTAAAAGAAGAAGCTCCGGCAGATGATGTTCAGGAAATTGCGAATATTAAACCGGAAACAATTGTTCCCGAAAATCAGATGGAAACTATTGAAAATAAAGAGGTTGATGTAATCGAGGAAGACAAAGTTTCTTCTGAAAAAATTGAAAGTGAACTTGAAAATTTCAATAACGAGCTTGAAAATGCAAATAAAATAGAAGGCGATGAATTAGAAGATGTCGATTTTAATCTTGATGACTTAAGAAAATCATTGAGAGAAACAGAAAAACTTCCGACTCTCTATATTCAAAGAACATTGCGCTCCGGCCAGAGCATAACTTCAGACGGTAATATAGTAATAATCGGAGATGTTAATCCTGGCTCCGAAATTATTGCCAAAGGCGACATTACGGTATGGGGTATTTTAGGCGGCATTGCCCACGCAGGTTCTGAAGGAAACCAGTATGCAAGAATCCGTGCATTAAAAATGAATGCCATACAACTACGGATTGCCGATGTTTTTGCCAGACGTCCTGACAACATAAATATTCCGTATATCCAAAAAACAGATACTTTTATACCGGAAGAAGCATGCATCAGGAAAAAACAAATTATTATACATAAAATACATGAATCATAAAAGGAGAAATAATGAGCGGTAGAGTTATCGTAATAACATCCGGCAAGGGCGGTGTCGGCAAGACAACAACTAATGCCAATATAGGTACAGCTCTTGCTAAAGCCGGCAAAAAGGTTGTAATGATTGATACAGACCTCGGGTTGAGAAATCTGGATCTTTTGCTGGGGCTGGAAAACAGAATTGTTTATACAATAGTAGACGTGGTTGAAGAACGCTGCAAACTGAAACAGGCACTTGTTAAAGACAAGAAAAATCCTAACCTCTGCCTTTTAGCAGCAGCCCAAACCCGCGATAAGACAGCTGTAACGGAAGAACAATTAAAAGATATCTGTGAAAAACTTAAAAAAGATTTTGATTTTATTCTGGTTGACTGCCCGGCCGGTATTGAACAAGGATTTCAAAACGCAGTTGCAGGCGCATCGGAAGCTATTGTTGTTACAACTCCTGAAATGTCTGCCGTTCGTGATGCCGACAGAATTATAGGGCTGTTAGAAGCAAAAGAAGAAATTAAATCTTACAAATTATTAATAAACAGAGTACGCCCGAATCTCATAAAATCTAACGATATGATGAGCGTTGATGATGTTGTAGAAATACTTTCGGCTGATTTAATCGGCATAATTCCGGAAGATACGGGAATTATCACCTCAACAAACAAAGGTGAACCCATTGTAAATGACGAAAAATCTCTTGCCGGCAAAGCTTACAACAATGTAGCAAGAAGAATTATCGGCGAAGATGTTCCGTTTTTAAACCTGGAAGAACCTCAAGGCGTAATGGCTAAAATTAAAAAGTTCTTCTCCGGCCTAAAAGGAGGAGAAAAATAAATGATTTTAGCTAATTTATATAACAAAGTTTTAGGTTTTTTCCGCCAGACAGAAAAAGAAGCCGAAGAATCTTCAAAAGACACCGCCCGCAACAGATTGCGTGTTGTTCTTATGCAGGACAGGACAAATCTTACGCCAGAACTTATGGAGCGCATGCGCAAAGAACTCGTTGAACTTCTTTCCAAATACGTTGAAATGGATAAAGAAGCGCTTGAACTTAATCTTGAGCAAGACGGAGATCAGGTTGCATTAATGCTTTCAATACCGGTTATCAGGGCGAAAGATGAAGAAGAAATTAAAGCAGCTCTTGAAGCTGATAAGAAAGAAGAAGAAGAAGAAATTTCCGATGATGATACCGAAGAAGAAAACAATACTTATAAATCGGCAGACAATGAAGAAGAAGAAGAAGAAAAACACGAGGACAAAAACTCTACTGAAGAAATTGATGAGTCAAAAAAATAACTTAACTGATACAAAAAAGAAGAATGGAATTCAAATAATTAGAAAACTACCCGAATATAAATTAATTCGGGTAGTTTGTTAAAAAATGTAACAAAACTTATAAATGAAGCAATATATTATTTATATAATATAGGATAAATAAAAGGTACAATATGGTTGACGGTATTAATGGACAAGAAATAACAAGAACTATGACATGTAAAGTAGCCGGTGAAGAACGAGAAGTAGCAGAAACCGCAGACGGGTCATATTATATAGAAACATCTAATGGTACTTATCAAAAAATTACATTATCAAAAAACACTGGTATATTAGAATTTGGTAAAAACCAATTTACTATACAAGCCAATAACACCCCACCCTCGACAGATGATTCTTTACAAATAAATACTCGTCAGTCAGCAAACAAAAAAAATGTTGAATATATTGCGGAATTAAAAAGACTATCAGAACAATACGAGCCCCAAAAAACACCACCACAAAACAATATAACCGCAAAAACTGCAGAATCAAAAAGACTATCAGAACAATACGAGCCCCAAAAAACACTACCACAAGACAATATAACCGTAAAAATTCCGGAGCCAATAAAAAGGCTAAAACGACATGAAAACCGTCAGTCCGAAGATATCGCACAATCATTAAAAAATGATATCTATGCTAAAACTAGTTTGGGTATGCCAACAACCGGTAAAGATATTGCAAAACATATTGCTGAAATTAATGCTGACAATGTAGATGAAGTTATGAAAGCTTACGAAAAAATAAATGGTGACGGCGAAAACCTTATGGAAGCTATTCTTAAAGAAAGAGGGCTTTCCACAGAAAAAAGGACAGCATATCTGCTTCATATAAAATCCGCTCTTATTGCATCTGAAAAACAGAATGGCGTATATGCCGATGATATTTCAGAAGATTTCGACAAAGAAATAAAGCACCAAATGGAAAAATTCGGCGTGGCAGATGCTGATTATATAAATTCATTTCTTAAAAAATTAAACGACAGAATTGCAGAGAATAATTCATCAAAGATAGACACTCCTAATGGAGAAATTGACCAAACGTTCTCCCAAGGTAAAACAGAAGACTGCTGGCTTTTAGCATCAATTCAGGCACTTGCCCAAAGCCCGAAAGGTCTGGAAATTTTGAATGATTCTGTATCGGTAGATAAAGCTGGTAATGTAACAGTAACTCTTAAAGGTGTAAACAAATCTTACGTTATTACACCGGAAGAGCTTGCTGGTAATAAGCAACTCAGCAGCGGTGACGGTGATGTCAGAGCAATTGAAATTGCTATGGACAGATACTTTCAGGAGGAGCGCGGAGTAAATGACCGCATAGATCTTAACGGTAACAAGGAGTATGTTGCCTACAGACTGTTAACTGGTAAGGGCGGTAAGAATTGGTTTTCTCGTACATATGGCAGAATTCCGGAACAAATTTTTGGGATAAGTGATTCACAGATAGATAATTTTAACACCCCAAATCATATAGCCTGCGTTGCAGCAGGTCATAAAAAAAATTTGACTTTTGCCGCTTTTGATGGGACAGGTAACATTACACTTCATTCGAATCATGCCTACGCGGTAAAGGGCTCGGATAAAGATAATGTATATCTGGTGAACCCTCACGATACTTCCGAAGTAATTACTGTGCCGCGTGAAACTTTCAAGGATTTCTTTAACGCAATAGATGAATTTGACTTGGAGTGAAAACATGGCGTTATGTTTAAACTATTTCGGGCTTTCTTTAGCTACAAGGTTTGATTTAATTTTTTTATATCAGAAGTTTTACCCGAACAAGTTGCAATCGGAACTTTAATTTCACCCGTAAAATGCTCTCCCTAAATTAACTTCATATATAAAAACTGAAGGAATTGCTTTTTTGTAATAAAAATTTACCTAATAAACCATCGTTAACAAATCTAAACATTTTTCAAATATCACTGTTGACAGCCCGTTTTGTTTGTTTTACCATTGGTATGCTTGGAATAATGTATTTGCACAATATCCGAAATATTTGTTGAATAGCAGATTTCAAGCAGTGTAATACATAAAAAAGAAAAAAGGAATAAACATGGCAACTACACAAAGACAAAGAATCAGAGTTTGTTTGAAAGCTTATGATCACAAATTAATTGACGTATCTTCAGACAAAATCGTAGAAACCGCAAAAAGAACAGATGCTAAAGTAGCAGGCCCTATTCCTTTACCTACAAAAAGACGTATATATTGCGTTTTGCGTTCACCCCACGTTGATAAAAAATCCCGTGAACATTTTGAAATGAGAACACACAAGCGTATTATTGATATATACGAACCTACTCAACAAACAGTTGAAGAATTAGGAAGATTAGACCTCCCTGCAGGCGTTGATATTGAAGTTAAACTTTAATTTTAACCTGACAGGTAAACACTTGAAAATTAAATAAGCATTATGCATGTAATGTGAACTACAACCGAACAGGGGCAAAAACAAAGGTCAGTCTTTGATAAAACCCCGAGTCGGAACAGCAAAAAAGCTGTAGAGGTGTAAGTCCTCAAAAATTAGGTAAAGAAGTAGCGCTCGCAAGAGAAAACGAATTTTGGCTAGTGTGCCGTGTGGCGGATGCCACCCAACACGACCTAACGAGAAACTTGATGCAACGGAATAAATTTGTAAAATTTATGGAGTGAAATGAAAAGTTTCGAGTTGCCAATAATTCGGGAAAGAAAGGATAAATATGACACTAGGTGT
>CALVEX010000202.1 GCA_944326655.1 Candidatus Gastranaerophilales bacterium
AAAAATGCCGGAGTTGTTGTGATTAACTCTGAGGCGACCCTCTGTAATAATTCTGAGACCCTGAAACAAGTTCAGGGTGACGTAATGGGTTGTATTTTAGCAGGCGGTGAAATTTATGAGTGTGAAAAAATTATTACAGCAACGGGTTCTGTCCCCAGAGATTTTGAAAATTTAAGATTTGACCATGAATTTGTATTAAGCTCCGATGATATTTTAAATTTGAAAACTCTTCCTAAAAGCATTCTTATAATAGGAAGCGGGGCAATCGGAGTTGAATGGGCAAGAATTTTTTCTGCCTTTGATGTTGAGGTTACGATTGTTGAACTGGCTGAACATATTTTACCGCTTGCGGATATTGAGGTGTCAAAAAGGGTTGAGAGAATTTTTAAGGCTAAAAAAATAAAAACTTATCTTTCGAACAGCGTTGAAAAAATTGAAACCTGTCATTGCGAGGAGCAGCGCGACGTTGCAATCTCCTCTAAAATTTGTAAAGTTTATTTATCATCGGGCGATATCCTTGAGTCTGAACTTGTCCTTCTTGCAGCGGGCAGAAAACCTCATACGTTAGATAATGCTTTATCTTGCATTGGTGATGCCTGCGGGAAAATACAGCTTGCGCATTTTGCAATAAAACAGGCTGTGGCTGAGGTTTCGGGAATTGAGTTTAATGAAGAACTTGTCCCTTCGGGTGTTTACGGCTGCCGTGAAATTGCATGGGTCGGAAAACGCGAGCAGGATTTGGAGGAAGGAACTTATAAAAAATCAAATCTTCTTATTTCCGCGCTCGGAAAATCGCATTGCGACAACTGTTCCGAAGGGTTTATAAAAATCCTTTCGCGTGACGGGAAAATTCTCGGTGCTCATATAGTTTCAAAGGAAGCATCGGCTCTAATTCAGCAAATAATAATCGCTATGCAGAATAACTTAAGCACAGATGATTTAAAAAAGGTCTGCTTTGCGCATCCGACTTATTCGGAAGGAATTTTTGAATGTTTGTTCAGGTAGTTTGCTGCCGCTTCGGGCTTCTTACTCGGTGGCGTTAAAATGAGTCTTCGTGATTTGCCTCGCGCTAAATAGTTCCTGTCCAGAAAGGTACTTTACCGAAATTCCAGTATGAATTTGTCGGGTTGAGGTCTCTGCTGCGCCAAATTCTTTTGCGTTCAACCTTGGTTTCGGATTTGTCTTTTGTGTTGTTATCTTCCTGAACCTGGACTTCTTCTTCCGTAACTACCTGAGAGCCCGGAACTTCATAGATTTCTGCGTATGCACAGCCTGCAAAACATAATAAACAAAACAGTGTTATCAAATTTTTCATAAAAATTACTCCTGATTTTACTTCCTTAACTATATTATAACGTTATAAGTCATGAAAATCAATATTTTTGCTATTATAATTTACGTTTTTCTGTCATCCCGAATTTATTTCGGGATCTCAATTGGATTCTGATAGGAGTTCAGGATTATGATATTTAAGGTAAATGTAGATTGTAATATAAATTTGCAAGATTATGTTTTTAGTATTAGGATATAAAATATGCAGACAAGACTTCCGGATTATTTAAAACGACCAATTATAGATACTGACAAAACTCGTACGGTCAGAAAAATTTTGAAAACAAAATGTTTGAATACGGTTTGCGAGAATGCCCGTTGTCCGAACAAAAATGAATGCTATACAAAAAATACGGCAACTTTTTTGATTATGGGCAATAATTGTACGCGTAATTGCAGATACTGCAATATTACCTGTTCTCGTCCTGAACCATTGGATTTGAACGAACATTTGCATATTGCTGAGGCTGTTAAGGATTTGGGGCTTAAATATGCTGTTATAACCTCTGTTACAAGAGATGACCTGCCTGACGGCGGGGCTGAACATTTTGCAAATTGTATTTATGAAATCAGAAAAATTTTACCTGACATAAAAATTGAAATTTTAACTCCTGATTTTAGAGGGAATAAAAATTCTCTTGATACAATAATTAATGCGCATCCTGATGTTTTTAATCATAATATTGAAACTGTACGTAAAGTTTTTAATACCGCAAGACCTCAGGGAAATTACGACTGCTCGCTTGACGTTTTGAAATATGTTAAAGATAACAGTGATATTTTGACAAAATCAGGTTTGATGATAGGTTTAGGCGAAACATTTGAAGATATTGAAGAGACCCTGACTGATTTGAAAAATGCGGGCTGTGATATTTTAACTATAGGTCAGTATATTCAGCCTTCAAAAGCTCATCTTGAGGTTTCAAAATACTATACGCCCGATGAGTACGAAAAATTGAAATCTCTTGCCGAACAAATCGGGATAAAACATTATCAAATAGGACCGCTTGTCAGAAGCTCATACAGAGCTTCTGAGTTAGTCTAGTTCAACAGTGATTGCGCCTTGACGGAAGATTTTTAGGTCATCTTCGAATACTCCGCACACTGTAGACTCCAAACCTTTGCATATATGCCCGTAATCAGGGATTATCATATCCGCTAAACCCTGCATATTTTCTAGCGCCTGTTCGTATGTTTTTGCAGAAGGCTGGTGCGAGAGGTTTGCACTTGTCGTCGCAAGAACATGATCAGGGGCAATTTCACAAATTTCTTTAAAAACTTCATTATCAGGAACTCTTATTCCGACCGTTTCCATGTTTGAGGTCATATAATATGGGGTTTTATTTGTTTTTTCAAGTACAAGTGTGAGTGCGCCGGGAAAATATTTTTTTATCAAACGGCAGCCGATTTTGGGGATTGGTTTTACATATTCAAGCAGGTTGTAAGTTTCGTTTGACATTAAAATCAGCGGTTTTTGCGCCTCACGTTTTTTTATTTCATAAATTTTTTTCACTGCTTTTTCTGATGACGGCAGACAGCCTAACCCCCATACGGTATCAGTTACGTATGCAATTACTCCGTCATTTTCTAAAACCTTTTTTATTTTATTTACTTCATCTTTGTTCATATTACCTCTTGAAAATTTTTTAAAATAAGTTATAATAAAAATATAAGGGAGTTGGCTAAGCTCCGCTAAAGCTTAACCAACTATTATCACCCCTTAAATGAATAATTGAATTAATTTAATTAAAAACTCTAGGTATGCTAGAGTTTTTTTAATTAACTCTCTTTTCATGTTTAACCTCCTTTCCGTCCATATTTCTATCACTGATATGTTGTGACGATGGAGGTTTTCAGGGCTACCCTTATTGTTTATAATTTTTCAGATATTCTTTAACAATTGTTGTTCCAAGATTGCCTGGAGTTCTATTCTGCTCTTCTGCTATTTGTTTTAGTTTTTCAAACAATTCACTTTCAAGTAGAATTACTAATCTTTGTTTTTCTTTACTCATATTGTAATACCTTCAATAAAATTACACTTTTGTTAATTTTATTAAATAAAGTTAACCCTGTCAATTGAAATTACTTGCATTTAGTTAAATTTTATTGTATAAAATTGCATAAAGTAGACAAAGGAGAAAACCATGATTGACTACCAAAATATGGACGATTTAACACATTTGAGTGATGAAGAAAAATTGGAAATCGTTGAAATGGAAATTAAAAAAGTTGTTAATATTAGTGATTTACTGTTTCAAGCATTAAAATATCATGAAGATATGGAGGGTTTTAACGGTTTGATTTATGGTTCTATATTGCTTTCATTTGCAGTTTTTAATATAAGGAAATTATTTCCGCTGGATTAGTTTTTTGCTCAATTCCCTTGCATATTCCATTTTTAATATTAAATTCAGGCCTGTATAAATTACGAGACAGACAATTCCGACTGATGCGATTTTGGTAATTTCAAAGAGAATTTTCGGAAGTTCAATGAATTTGTCAAAGCAAACTGCAATACCGAAGCATACTACAATTGTTATAATTCCCGCAATACACATTTTTAAGAGGTTTGTAAATAAGGATTTGTAATCCATTCTGACTTTTTTATAAATCAAGGCCCCTAAAACACAGGCATTGAATAGAGTTACCAGTGATGTCGAGAGTGTAATTCCTCCTATACCCATTCCCAACTGTTTTATAAATATTACGTTTAGAAGATATTTTAATACAATTGATGAAAATGCCACGATAAAAGGAGTTTTTGAATCATTGAAAGAATAATAAACCCTTGTAATAGAGTCTCTGAATACGTACGGTAATATCGAAACAGATAAGAACCATAAAGCTTCCGTAACCATGAATGTTGCATTTTCATCAAAAGCCCCCCGCTCAAATACCAGTCTGACAGCATCTGTTCCTACCGTTAAAATTCCTATGATTATTGGGATTGCGGCGAAAAATAACACCCCTACACCCTTATTAAAATATGTTTTAATTCCCTCCAAATCTTTATCGGCCACAAGTCTTGAAAAAATCGGAAACAACGGAACAAGAAATGCGGTTACAAGTATTCCGACAGGAAACTGAAAAACTCTGTTTGCATAGCCGATTGCAGTCCAGGCTCCCTCTGAGATTGATGATGTAAAAAACATATCTACATAAATATGAATTTGTCCGACAGTTGAGCTTAAAACAGCAGGAAATAAAAGTTCCGTTATCTCTTTAAAATTTGGGTTATTTGTAAAATGAAAATCCGGTTTCCATTTAAATCCCAGCTTTCTGACATTCGGGTACTGGATTACAAGCTGTAATATTGCACCGATTGTTGTTGCCCATGCAAGTGCATAGCCTTTGCTGTCATCCGGAACAGCCATTACAACTCCGATAATTGCTGCACTCATTATTATAGGCGACAGGTTAGGAAGCATGAATTGTTTATATATAATCAAAATGCCGTAATAAATTCCTACAATTCCGCCGATAATCAAAAGCGGCGTCATAATTTTTAAATGTTCGGCCGCAAGATTAATCATATCCGCAGAGCCGTTTGATATAATCAAGCCCATTATCTGGCGCGGAAATACAAACATTATGACTGATAAAATAAGGAAAAATATTGTTGTTGCAGTCATAAATGTTGAATATAATTTATTAACTTCTTTTTCCGGCTTTTCACGTAAATTCGGTATAAGCTTAGAAAAAACTGCGACAGTTGCACTGTGAAAAGGCCCGCCGACGCCGCCGAGAAGTATTAATGACAGCGACGGAATTTGATACGCATAATAGTAAGCATCAGAAACTAAAGTTGCGCCGTAATAATTTGCTATAACTATATCTCTTATAAATCCTATAAGCTTGCTTATAATTGTAACCACCGCAATTATCCAGGCGGCTTTCAGTACACTCATAGATTTGCTGTCTTTTTCAGTTGTTCCCAATTTTTTATCCCTTTATCATCACCAGATATAATCGCTGTCAGCTTTCTTTACCAGCTCTACATATAATCTTAAAGCTTTTTTATCACCCTCATCCAGCGGGTAATAGAATATTACCGTATTTTTGCCTTTTTTAATATATTTTGAAATATCTATTTCAGCATTTCTTTTTAAAATGTTAGGATTAAGTTCGAATGTGTATTCTTTCCCGTTTATATTTGCAATCAGTTTTGAAACCATAAATTTATTATCAACAATAACTTTTGCGTATTTGTCTTTTGCATAAAAATGCTGAGTAACTGACTGTTGTTCACTGTTAGATGAGATTATTGACGGTTTTGTGGAGAGAGTTATCCCCGTATAATAATGCTGTAGTATTTTTTCATACGGTATATTCATTTCAGATCCCATAAAACCGGCGCCGTACTGGCTCATTCCGACCCCGTGTCCGAAACCGCCTCCATATGCATGAATTGATGTCAAATTACCATCCTCATCATAGTTGTTGTCAAAGACAACATTTGCACTCGGAAGAGCCTTGCCGTCCTTTGTTAAAAGTCTGCGTACAACAAGTTCTTTAAAAATTTTATATTTCTGAAAACGCGTTACAATTTCCATTTCAATGATTTTTCCTGAATCTCCGCGTCTTACGACCTTTAATTCGACTAAATCATCTAATTTTTCGCCTTTTGTAAATGCAGGGTGCACAAATCCTGTTGCGGATTGTGCTGCGAGAGTTGTTTCAAGAGCATTTTTTAGTTCATCTGCACTCCATTCACGCTCCCATCTGAAATAAGGCGAGCGGATATCATAGGCGTCCGGTTTGGATTTGTAATATGCGCTTGCGGCCTCTTCGCTGTTTAAAGGTGTTTGTCCTATTATGTCAGGTCTTGCCTGTAAATACGGCTTGTCATCCGACGGGAATTTTTTTGTTTTCGGGTCTGAAAATGCGTTAGCAAAGCTTTCTGTATATCCGCCGGCAGTAGAGGAGTATTGCGCAAGAATTAAATCCCAATTGTATATTGCTACAATACCTTCTGTTTCTTCTACAGCCCTGTTTGAAAGTTCTTTTTCCGTATTCGCCCCGTAATAAACCTGGCTTGCAACGCTGTCTACCACATCGTAATTAGGTGAAGATTTTACACGCGGAGAAAGAACATAATTTCTTGCTGCAACACTTTGTGCTTTCAATGCTTCAAGTCCGAAATGTACCGGCATTTCATTTGGAACAACCCCTTTGAGGTAATCTTCAACTTCAATCATGTTGACAAGGTTGAATGTTCCGTTAGAATTTGGGGTGAGTTCAAAAGCTCCGTGGTAAAGAGCCTGTTTGCCTGCACGTTTTAATCCGGTTACTCCCAGAAGCCCGAAATTACTTGTTATTTGAACCGGCCCCTTGATTTTCTCGGGAAACATATTTCCGGGTGTGTATATGCTGAACATCCCGTCGTTATATGAAATAGAAATTTCCTGATTGGGCGCGTAATTCCCAATAAGAAGTCTGTTGTCGTAAATTTGGGTGTCGCCTGTTCCGAATATAGTTATATTTTTGTATTGGTATGTCCCGAAATTTTGTGTTCCGATTCCAACCCTTATAACCTCTGATGACGGTGTATTATTTTGTTTAACGACAGCTTCTCTTGCAGCTTGCAGTGTTGCTGCCGGGATTTGCGGAAAAACCTGTGCCTCGCATGGCATTGCTGCTGCAATAATCCCTGATAATAAAATTATATTTAATATTTTTTTCATACTTTTTATTATATGACAAATATATTTATATATGTTATAATGATTAATAAGCATGTATAAGTAATAAAGGAGTCTTGTATGAAAAAGTTAAGAAATGTTAAGAACTTCGGGGGGGGGGGCACTCTAGGCTCTTCCGGAAGCTCGGAAGATAGGAGGGTAGGAAGATATGCTATTATCGGTGAGCTGGGCTCACAAAATACATGTCATTGCCAGTGCGTGGAACGACCGTCGCAATCGCATAACATCACCCTCCCCTTGTATTCCCCTCCCCTCAAGGGAGGGGACAGGGAACTTCTTACCTCCTCACGTAAAGAAGAGTTTAACTCTTGCAGCGGCACGCTGCTTAAACGAACTTATCGC
>CALVEX010000203.1 GCA_944326655.1 Candidatus Gastranaerophilales bacterium
CGTAATTCTGCGTTTCCGGATAAGGAATTTGTTCAACAAATTCATCAGTGTCGTTATAATGCAGAGTTGTTTTCCAGCGTTGAATTGAGCCTATACCACCATTGTAAGCCGCAACTGACGAAATATCATATCCTTCAAGGTTATTCCTTAAAAATTCATAGTAATAATTCCCGAGCTTTAGATTTTTATCAGGGTTAAACAATGATGAAGGTATAATCATGCCAAGATTAAATTTATTATTTATCTCACTTGCAGTAGCAGGCATTAGCTGCATTAAACCGCTTGCGCCCGCTATACTTTGCGCCAGAGGATCAAAGTAACTTTCCTCACGCGTCAATGCAAGCATTAAAGGAGGATTATTTCCGGTTTCATCAGCGTATTTTTTAATTTCATCATAATATAATACAGGATAAACAAGACGCCATCGAAGATCATATTTATCCGGCTTGTCCTGAATTTTTTCCATTGCATCTCTTGCAACCACCATTGAATGCGGGTAATCCCCCTTCTTATACAGAACCCAGCTTTTTATAAATTCGTCGCCGCCTGCCAGTTCATTTACGACATCAAAATCTTCCAAATCCACAAGTTTTACTATTATATTGTTATGTTTGTATTTATAAGGATATAAAACAGGTTTAGAGTCTATATAGCTTGTAATCAGCGGATAGGTTATACGGCTTAAATGCAAATAAGCACGATACGCATAATATGTGTCAGGGTATTTATCAATAACATTACGGTAAAAATTTGTATATTCATCGTAATTATTTGTTCTTTCAGCGATTTTACCAAGCCAGAACATGACCATAGGAGCGGAATTTGAATCCGGATATTTACTCAAAAAATCCATGCCGATTTTTTTCGCATCTTCGTAATTTTTTGACTTAATTTTGGAGAAAAATATATTTGACATGGCATCTGCCGCAAAACGACCGTTCGGGTATTTAACATATAGGTCAGTATAACATTGTCCTTTGTCATTCAAAGCTGCATTTCGGCATTTAAGACTCAACAGGTAATCTCTTCCTTTGCCGCTTGCAAGGCTGAGTAATCTTTCAACGGCATTTGTTTTGGAGTCAGCTAACTGCATATATAAATCAATAACCGCAATAATTTCATCATCCGTTACGTATTGGGAACGTTTTTCCAATCCGTTTTCGGTTAAATATTTTGCCCGTTGATAATCTTTCAGTGCATAAGAATTTTTCACATCCAGAGCCCAGCCCTCAGTTACATCAACTTTACTGATAAGCACGCGTGCTTTTTCATATTCACCGAAAAGGTAACAAGAATTTGCCATCAGTAAATAATCGTCTTTAGCAATATCATCCCCGAGTTCAAGCCAGTTGTTTACAACATCCAGTGCCAAAACTCCCGAAGGCGCCTGTTTTAGGTAATGTCTGAAATGATTTTGTATATCATCTTTTACGGAAGACGGAAAAATCTTTGCATCTTTATATTTGTCTTTCAATATAACCCCGAGATAGTATTCTGAGGCAATTGCATAATCAGAATCCGGAGCGTTATGGATAATATATTCAAAATATTTTTTAGCAAGCTGCGGGCGCTCTTTAACAAGTTTTTGTCCCGCAAGATACCGGGTTCTCAAACTTAATTTATGGTTAGGGTAGTTATTGAACAAAAGCTGATACTGCTTTAATTCGGACTTGTCGTCCCCGAGCATCTTGGCGCATTCCCCGCGGTGATAAATAGCTATAGGTTTAAGGTTTGAAAATAAGGTAATCTTTGAAAAAAGATAATAAGCATTTTGATAATTGCCATTTTTAAAATCATCAATAGCGGCTTTGTAAATTTCATCAGTTTTTTCCGGCGGCTGGTAAAACACTGCAAAACCTCCGGCAACAGCCGCTATAGCCAGAATAGTAACCCCGGCAATCACTCTCTTTTTCAAATCCCACTCAAACATTATATTTACAGCATAACAGAAATATATTCCATTTTCAAGAGAGGCTATATGGACTTATATCGCAGTTTACTCTAGTAATAACAAATTGTCACCCTGAACTAGTTTCAGGGTCTGATTATGATGAGATTCCGAAATAAGTTTGGAATGACATTATGACTGTGTTTTTGAGAATATCTGGAGTAAACTGCGATATAAGTTCCGGTTATTATCCCAAATCTCATTAACGTGATGGAATAATAAAAACAGCCGTTAGTAAAAAACGGCTGTTTTTCATATATTTATTCATTGTATTAATAATCAACAATTTGTCGAATAACAGCATCCAAAGCCTTTGCATTATCTCCGGTGAAATTGTCTTGGGCAAGTATGCCTTCGACAATCTTAATTTGATTTTCGCTTAAATCAGTCGGATGTTTTTGCAGATATTCCAGCATAGTTTCTGCTGAGTAACGGGCAACTTGGTTACCTGCATATACTGTAGATAACAATACAGCATCTTCTTGTTCTGCTCCCAACTGTTCAAAATAAGGCATTGCATCTGTATTATTGTAACCTTTCATAAATTCAGCAAAATTATCAGAATTTAAATGTTCGTTAATAAGGACATTTGCAAATTTATATTCAGTGTCGTCTGTCTTACCGGCCCAGGCTTCGCCGACATAACCGCCATACTTATTAGCCTTTCTGATTTCCGCCTGAGAAAGCGGCTGACTTTCAGTTTCTGAAGGAAGTTCAGATTTAGAAGCTGCTTCCACCTGCTCTTCAGGCGGAATATCCATATTATTTTGTTTAACTTTATTGTCACATTCTATTTCCTGCAGCAAATCGCCAAAACCTGCTTTTATTAATTCCATCTTAAAATACTCAATTTCAGCCGCATTGTAATCGCCCCTTGTATTTCTGATTAAATCAAGCAATGCACGGGCTTCAACTTCATTTAACTCTTTGCGGTTTCCTGCCATTTTTTTAATAGCTTTCAGGTCTTTTCTGGCACCATCCGATATTTTTTCGGCATCCCTTTTAGCTTGAGCCTCAACTACTTCAGAGCTAAATTCAACCATAAGTCCTGAAATATGCTCTTTTTCATGCGTGCTCATACCTTCCGAGTTTGATAGAAGTTTTTGCAGTTCTAAAAATTCAGCTTCTGAATCAATTTTTTTCTTATTGCCTCCCATCTGTTTAATCAGGTTAACCCTGTTTTGCACATCCTGTGATACCCGTTCGGTCATAAAATCTCCTTTTCTCTTATGTTACTTCACTCGCGATATATATATAAAGGATTTTTAACTAAAATTATTGCCCTCAAATGCAGAAAAAATATAGACTCATGAAATGACTATACAAGATTTTACAGGCAAAACAAAGCTTCTTTACATTTTGTAACATTAAATAGTAAGTTATTAGTACTCATTTGATTTTATAATATAATATTACGTATAAATCAGGAGGGTAAATGTACGGAATTATTTTAGCAGGGGGTTCGGGCAGCAGACTATGGCCTTTATCAAGAGAACTTTATCCGAAACAGTTGTTAAATCTTAATTCGGATAAAAGCCTTTTACAGGCAACTTTTGAAAGACTTAAAAACTTCATGCCGGAAGAAAAAATTATAAGCATAACAAACACAAAACACGCATCAAATGTTAAAATGCAGCTTTCGGAGCTTACCGAAAATCCTGTTGTGTTATCAGAGCCTGTTGCAAAAAATACAGCTCCGGCAATTGTTCTTGCATCCAAATATATTATGCAGAAATCAAATTCCGACCCTGTGATAATCGTTGTTCCGTCTGATCATTTAATTCAAAATAAGGAGAAATTTTTATCTACCGTAAAAAAAGGGGAAAAACTTGCCGAAAAAGGGTATATTGTAACATTCGGAATAGAGCCGGATTACCCGGAAACAGGCTACGGTTACATAAATACATCCGAAAAACTTGATGACGGATTTAAAGTAAAAGAGTTTGTGGAAAAACCGGATCTTGAAACCGCAAAAAAATATCTTCATGCCGGAACATATTTCTGGAACAGCGGAATTTTTATGTTTAAAGCATCAACTCTCTTTGAAGAAACTTTAAAGCATGCTCCGGAAATATCAAAACTTTCGGAAAAATTCGATTTTACAAACACCAATGAAATCCCGTTTATTGAATTTGATAAAATGCCGTCTATTTCAATTGATTATGCAATTATGGAAAAATCAGACAAAATTGCACTGGTTAAACTTGAAAGCGACTGGAACGATTTAGGTTCTTGGCAGTCTATATACGACATAAGCAAAAAAGACGAAAACGGAAATGTGTTTATCGGTCATGTTCTGGACAAAAACTCCAAAAATTCGTTTGTTTACGCATCTTCCAAACTCGTTGCAACAATCGGCCTGGAAGACACTGTTATAGTCGAGACCGAGGATGCAATTCTTGCCTGCAAAAAAGACAAAACTCAGGATGTAAAACACATCTTTGATACATTGAAAAAACAAAACGACAACACCCATCTTGTTCACAAAACCGTTTACAGACCCTGGGGATTTTATACCGTAATAGCCCAGGGGGATGGATTCTTAACCAAAATTATACACGTCAATCCGGGACAAAAACTCTCAGTTCAATCACACAATTTCAGAAGCGAACACTGGGTTGTTCTGTCAGGAACTGCTAAAGTTATTCTTGAAGGCAAAGAGTTAATTCTTTCTTCAGGACATAGTGTTGATATTCCGCTCAAAGCAATCCATTCGCTTCAAAATCCATATAGCGAAGATGTTGAAGTTATTGAAGTTCAAAAAGGCGACCCGCTGATTGAGGAAGATATTATCAGATACGAAGACATGTACGGACGTGTTTAAAATTTAAAATTCATGACAAAAAATTTATTTACGGGTTTTGTTATGTTATGCAAATTACATTCAATTGTGCAGGCTTAACTTTTAATAAGCCAAAATACAAATCCTGCCCGGCTTTCGGAACAAATGCAAGAATATACAAAACCCAAACCGGAATTGAAATGGGAACTTTAACTTACCCATTTCGTGATGATGTTGACTGGAAAAAACTCACCGAATATGAAATAAATCATTTTAAAAACCATGACAGGGTTAATATTATTCAATTTGCCTCCTCGGATGGCTCGGAAGCATACTCTAAAATTATCTCTTTTCTGGAAAGTTGAAACAATGAAAACATTGACAAATTTTTCCCGATAAAAGCGTACGATATAGACGAAGAAATTGTAAGAGCCGCAAACAGCGGATTTTTAAATATTCGGCCGGAAAATATGAAATATATATTTGATAATTGCAGTGATTTTGACAAATACTTTATGCCGACCTCGCACAAACTCGATATTCAAAATGATTTTTTTGATTTTATTAACACGCAATACCGGACATTTAGAGTCAGTGATACTCTTAAAAACAGAGTAATATTTAATCATGCCGATATGTATGATATTCTTTATCAAATAAATGACAATTCCGACACAATTTTAATGTGCAGAAATGTTCTTGGATATTTTTCGGAAAGCCAGATAAAAAATACAATTGAAATAGTTTCACGAAAACTAAAGGAAGGCAGCTTATTTATTATTGGTTCGCTGGATACAGATGATAAGTTAACCGGATACTATCTAAAAAATAACAAGTTCATTGAAGTTATGAAAAACGTATTTAGAAAAATCTGACTTAAAGTTTAATATGCCCTAATTCCATATAATAACCGCTGTTAAGTAGTTTATAAAACCTTTCCGCAACATTTGGAGCAATTGCCTCAACCCATTCTTTGTCCAGATAAAGCCCTTCAACCAATCTGGCAAACAGTTCCGCCGGCTTTTCATAATATTTTTTATATTTGCTTATGCGGGCAGAAATTCTTTTCTGTCTTCTTGTGTAAGATTTTAACCTGATATATGCAGCAAAAGCCTTTGGCATATCAAAATCTTTTTCAATATTATCAACAGTGTAAATTTTCACATCCCGTTTAAAAAATCCGCGCTCAATAACCTTAACTCTGTCATATTTTAGAAGATAACGAGCCTTTGATTTTTTTATATATCTGTCAAATTCTCTAAATTTTTTAGACCTTTGAAATTCCGGATAATAA
The DNA here is from genome assembly GCA_944326655.1 of Candidatus Gastranaerophilales bacterium. GTDB lineage: Bacteria > Cyanobacteriota > Vampirovibrionia > Gastranaerophilales > Gastranaerophilaceae > Stercorousia. The sequence continues at coordinate 6,025 of CALVEX010000203.1, forward strand.
AGTTTAATTATTTTATCATATTCGCTAATTTTTGCCTTAACGCGTTCTTTGTGTTCATAAAGTCTTATACACAGAGAATTTTCGTCAACAAAATTTGTTACCTTTATAAGTTCCTCCAAAAAACTTTTTTCATCCATTTTAAAAAGCGCAGCCAGAGTTCCGCCGGTTTTAGCCATATCCGGCTCAATTTTTGAATGAATATAATGTGCGAATTCATGTAAAAGTGTAGGAACTATTCTGTTTTCAGGCGTATTTTTAGATATATCAATTCTGTTTTTCAAGAAAAATCCCTGATGTCCGCGTGCTTTTGTAGATGTGTGAACAGTAAGCCCGAGAGACCTGAAATATTTAATAAGTTCCTCTTTTTCCGGTTTTATGAGTTTATTTACGCTAATATTCATAAAATGATTATACAACAATTATGGTAAAAAAGACCCACAATATTATTTATAACGACTCTTTATCTTGCGATTGCGACGGTCGCTTGGCTCCCTCGCAATGACATGCATTGTCATTCCAGCTTTGCCCGACATGGTAATCGCATTACCGCCGGATATTTACAATTTTACGATTGCCACGGTCAGCATAACATATCCCCTCCCTTGAGGGGAGGGGAATATAAGGGGAGGGTGATATTCAAATCAGCCCTTTATTTCACAATACCATACTTTTCACAATTATGCGATTGCGACGGTCGCTTGCGCTCCCTCGCAATGACATGTTATTAAACAGAATGTATTAAAATATCTTATACGGATTTAAAATATTGTTCGGGTCAAAAATTCTTTTAATTTTACGCATATAATCAAGTGCCGTGGAATTTATAACTTTATGAATATGGGCGCGTTTTTCCGAACCTATCCCATGCTCCCCAGATAAAATACCGCCAAGACGTGCCGTGAGGTCATAAATCTCGCTTTTTGCAAGTTTATAACGGCTGTATTCATCCTCATCTTTATAATTTACAGGGATTTGCGGGTGAACGCTTCCATCCCCGACATGCCCGACCATACATACATCAAGCCTGTATTTTTCACAAATTTCACGGATTCCCAAAACCAGTTTTTCTAAATTTTCCCTCGGAACAATAACATCATCTGTCGTGACATTAGGTTTTAATTTTGCACATGCACCCATTGAAGATCTTCTTGCCGTCCATATCTTTTCGTATTCCTCATCATTATGGGAGACCTGAATAGCAGATGCTCCCGAGGCATCTAAAATACCGGTAATAATTTTTTCCTGATATTTCATAGAGGATTTAAAACCGTCAATTTCAATAACAAGCGCTGCATCCTTATCAGTTAAAAGCCCTGCCGGGTAAAATTTTTCAACTGTTTGTATTGCATTCTTATCCATAAAATCTATTGTCGCAGGAAAAATTCTCTGTTCAATAATTGAATTAACAGCACAGACAGCTTCCTTAACCGTATCGAAATAAGCCATAATAACTTTTTTACTTTCAGGCTTCGGAATTAATTTCAATGTTGCTTCTACAACAATCCCTAATGTTCCTTCAGATCCTACAAATAAACTTCCAAGATTATATCCCGTAGCATTTTTAATAGTATTTGCACCTGTTTGTAAAATTTCGCCGTTTGCCATTACAACTTTTAAATCAATAATATAATCTTTTGTTGTTCCGTATTTAAACGACTTTGCTCCGCCGGACGATTGAGCAATACTGCCGCCTATAGTAGAAACAGCCAAATTTGAAGGATCAGGGGGATAAAAAAGCCCGAGTTTTTCGACCTCTCTTTGCAAATCCCCAAGCACCACACCTGGTTCCACAACAGCAGTCATATTTTCCTTATTAATTTCAATAATTTTATTCATCTTTGAAAAATTCAGAATAATTCCCCCATGCTGAACAACACATGCGCCCACAACATTTGTTCCGGCACCCCTGCAAATCACGGGAATTCTGTATTTATTGGCAATTTTAATAACATCCTGCACCTGAGCGGTTGTTTCCGCAAAAACTACAGCATCAGGCAGACTCTCAATTTTTCTGACATTTGCCGCATCCTGTGCATAAGCATATCGTTCCTCCAATGTTCCCAAAACATTAGACGAGGGTAAACTTTTTCTTAAATCCGAGATTAATTTATTCTTCATCAACATACGATGTCAGCTTTTCTATATTATTTCCAAGTCTGGATAACAATTTTTCTATTTTATCCACTTTTCTATTTAACACCATATAATCTTTTTCTTCAAGTGTCGATAAAATTTTATCTAACTTCATTTCAAGTTCGCTGATACGTTCTTCCTGTTTTTCAAATCTTAACTGTAACTCATCCAGAAGTGCGGTTTTTTCAGGGATAACAGCTCTTAATTCTTCTATATTTTCTTTTATATGTGAAATTTCAGCGGTATTGTCGGTAATACTTGAGATATTTTCCGTTGTCGAGTCAATCCATTCACCGAGATACATCATAACCTGATGGAACACCTTATCAGCGTTGGCCGAAGCCACTGCCATTGAATGAACACTGTCAATCTTCTTTTCTAATCTTTCCGATATTTGTGTTTTATCCAATTCATTTATTCTGTCTTCAAGCCTGTAAACAAGAGAACTAAAATTATTCAATCCGTCATTCAGAGCCTTGTAAGATTCATCAGAAGTTAATAACAGTTTATTGGTTCTTGAGCTTATACTCAAAATATCTTCGTTCAGTTTTTCAATATCACCTTTTAAACCGACAATCTGATCCTGTGTCAGTGATGATTCCAGTCCTTCAACAGATGTGACAATTCTTCTTATATCATCAGAAAGACCTTCAAAATCAGCTCCCGCAGACATCTGATTCATTGCAAGCCTTAGTTTGGCAATATCCGATTCAACATCCTGCAAAGTGTAAGAGTAATCAAAATCATCATTTGAACTTGCTATCTGATGAAGCTGTGTTTGAACCTGAATAAGGTTTTGTTTGATTTCATCAGTTTTTTCTTCAACGAAATCCTTGATTTCTTCCGTTTCTTCCACAAATGAAATCTGATCAAAAAGAGATACCAAAGCATTCATTATTGAGTCTTTAACATCTTCGGAATTTTTTTCCAAATCAAGATTGTCAAGTTTCAATAACAAGTCGCGTAAATATTTGTCGATTGCAGCAGCTTTTTCATCCGATGTTGCCTCAAAAAACTTTCGCTGTTCAAATATTAAATCTTTAATATCATCAATTTCTTCCGCAATATCAAATTCGCTGTCATCTGCTGCAAGAACATCAACTTTACTATGCAGAGCAGAAAGCATTTCCCAAACTTTTGTTTCCGTTTGGGAAACATTATTTAATTTATCATTTACATCTTTAATATCACTTAATAAGGTATCTTCTGTTTCATTGCCAAGAGCCAAAATATCAACTTTATCATTCAACGCCGAAAGCATTTCGGAAACTTTTGCTCCGTTTTGGGAAACTGAATTCAGTCTTTCATTAACGGTTTTAATATCAGAAATCAAAATACCGCTGCGTTTTTCCGCATTTTCTTCAATCTCGTCAAGAGTATTTAATATTTCATCGTTTGCGCCGGACATTGCAAGGACATCAACTTTGTCATTTAAGCTTTCAAGTAATTCATTGCTTTTTTGGTTTTCTCCGCAAGATTGCAAATAATTTTTGATATTTTCATCCAGACTTGAAATCGCGTTGCCCTGATGTTCAACAGAAGTTTGAAGTTCTTCAATTTTATCAAGCTTTGAAGACATTTCATTAAAATATTCAACTTCCTTGTTATTATTGGCAATAATATCAAGATGTGCTTTCAAATCACTCAAGCATTCATCAAACTTTTCATCTATTGAATGATTTATTAAACCGGCGCTTTTTTCAAAAGTTACATTAATAAGTTCTATGTTATTTTGAATTTTGTCACATACACATTCTTCAATAACTGAAATTTTATTAAATGTTTCTTTAAAAGCATGTTCAATTTTTGCCAGTGCCCCGGAGGCCGATGCAAGTTCCCCGTTGACATCCGAACTGAAATTAGCAAATGAAAGCTCAAGCTGGGATTTTAATTCCGAAATCACTTTCTCAAAATCATAACCTGAAAATTCTTCAATAGATGTTCTGACAGGGTCAAATGCTCTTATAATTTCTTCTGTTTTACACTGAATTGCATCAGAAATATCAGTATTAATAAGACCTATTTCCTGTTTCAATCCGGCAACTTTTTCTTCAATGTTTTCTATCAAAGTATTTGTACCGCCGGCATTTTCTTTTAAGCCATCAATTACCCCGAGCAGATTTGAAAAGTTTTCCTCAACAGAAACCAAACTTTCCTTAATCATCGGTTCAATTCCCTGCACAACAGAATAGTCAATTCCGTTTATACTATTAATAATAGTTTCAACACCGTTGTCAATTGCATTAACTGATTTTGCAGCATTTTCATCAGATGACAGTGTTGATGTCTTTATTAAATCGTTTATTAATGTAAGTTCACTTTTAACCTCGGTTATCTCATCCAACGAGGAGGCAATTTTTGCCTCTGTATCCGAGGTACTGTTTTCAACAATCTGAACAAATTCCGACAATTTGCCCTGAAGAATTTCCATTTTTTGTTCATACTCTTCAGAGCTGCGGGAAAGGGCGCTTTCCAAATCCAAAAGCTTGCCTATTAACTTATTGTCACTTATTTCTTTTGAATTATTAGATTCAGCATCCAGTTCGCTTATATAGAGTTTTAAACTTTCAACAGCTTCATTAACCTGATTTTTAAAATCATTAAGACTGCCCGATATACTTTTTAATTCATCAAGATGTAAATTACTGTCTTCTTTTATCTGTTGAACCGATTCTTCATGAAGAACTTTTACATCATTT
>CALVEX010000204.1 GCA_944326655.1 Candidatus Gastranaerophilales bacterium
TCAAAAATAACATTATAAAAACAAGCTTTTTTGATGTACAGGTGGAAATTCAGGGAGAACTTGTAAACTTTAAGATTGAATGGGATAACAAACTTAAAAATAAACTCTGGCAGGTAAAATTTAACCTTAAATCTCCGGTAACGGAAACTTTCTCAGAGGATATGAACACCATAATCCGCAGAGAATTTAATCCGGATTATGATATGAGAAAGCACTTGCCGAAAACAAGAGGTATTGAAGTTAAAACGAATTTTGCACCTATGCAGAGATTTGTCGGCACTCAAGGATTTGGAATAATAACAAAAGGTTTAACAGAATATGAGGTAAAAGAAAAATCTCTGCTTATAACACTTTTGAGAAGCACTGGTGTGATTTCCAATCCTAAAAACCCGTCCCGTTCAACTCCTGCAGGGCCGCCGATAGAAGTTCCTGAAGCACAGCAGCTCGGTTATAATTGCGCGGAATTTTCAGTAGGATTTTTTGAGCCGGAAAATTATCAAAAATATATTGATATGGTATTTTCGCCAATTATTTAACCCTCTCCCTTAATCCCTCACCCAAAAGAGGGGAATTATAGCGGGTCAAGCGGCACTAGTTGTACCCGCGTACGTTGCACAACGTACGCGCATTAAACGGCACCGCTCACAATCAAAGCGGAAAATGCGATTTTCGCTTATGATTGTTCGACTGGCACTTCGTTCGGACCTCGGCCTTTGGAGCATCTTTAAAAACTTTATAGAAATCTTTTATCTCTACGTGCGTAGCACAAAAAAAAACCCTATCTGAAAGATAGAGTTTGGAATTCTTTTACAAATTCCTCGTGTGTGTAGAAGGTTAGTGTGTAGTAGGTAGTGTAAATAGTTAGTGTGTGTAGTTTATGTCTCGTGTTTATTTAATTTCTCGTAATGATTTATTGCTTACATATTAATAAAGTATTTTTTTAGTATATAATTGCTATATCATATTACTTTTGTTACATTTCTTTACAAATATCTCACAATCATACATAACAAAACTGTTTCAGAAATCACATATTTTTATACTTTAATCTTAATATCCCTGTTTCCATTTAAATTATTCCCAAAAAATTTATATATTTAACACTATTTTTATAAAAACATTCATATTTTATATTTGCTCTCTTATTCATCTTTATCAATTCTTTATACGTAAAATACTTGACCTTTTTGGCAAAAAGTATTCTAATAAAGGGATAATTTGGTTACAGTTTTAAGGAAAGAGGTTTTAATGAAAGAATTTTCCCACACAAGACTGGATAACAGACAATTCAGCGAAGACGACATTAAAGGGTACATTAAAGAGTACAACATCAAGTTTATTAAATTACAGTTTGTTGACTTAAACGGACAGGTTAAAAATATGACCGTACCTTCACAGCATATTGAAAAAGTTTTAAATAATGAAATAATGCTTGACGGTTCATCAATTAAAGGTTTCAGAAGTATTGAGACATCTGATATGTTCTTCCATCCGGACAAGAATTCTTTCCAGCTTCTGCCTTGGCGTGAAAAAGACGGAATGCATTCTGCAAGACTTATATGCGACATATATAACGCTGACGGAACTCCGTTTGAAGGCTGTCCAAGATGCAACCTTAAGAGGGTTATGAAAGAAGCTGAAAAAATGGGATTTTCGATGAACATCGGTCCTGAAGCTGAGTTTTTCCTGTTTTCAAAGGACAAAGATGGGAATGTTACGACAACTACTCAGGACAGCGCAGGTTATTACGATGTAGGGCCTGAGGATTTAGGTGAAGATGTAAGATCAGATATTGTTTTGACTTTACAGGAAATGGGCTTTGATATAGAAGCTTCACATCATGAAGTTGCCGACGGCCAGCACGAAGTTGATTTCAGATATGCTGATGTTTTAACTGCTGCCGACAACGTTGCAACTTTCAAAATTGCGGTAAAGGCAATTGCAGCAAAACACAATCTGCATGCTACGTTCATGCCGAAACCTATTTACGGAATTAACGGTTCCGGAATGCATTGTAATATCTCGCTGTTTAAAGATAATAAAAACGCTTTTTATGATGAAAATGCCGAATATCAGCTTTCAGATATTGCAAAATATTCTATAGGCGGACTTCTTAAGCATGTAAAGAGTATAACTGCCGTACTTAATCCGACGGTAAACAGCTTTAAACGCCTGGTACCGGGTTATGAAGCTCCTGTATATCTTGCTTGGTCTTTAGCTAACAGAAGCGCTCTTTTAAGAGTTCCGGCAAAACGCGGCAGCTCTACCAGAGTAGAACTTCGTTCACCTGATCCGGCCTGCAATCCGTATTTGGCATTTGCAGCAATTTTAGAATCCTGCCTTGACGGGGTTAGAAATAAAATTGATCCGCCGGCTCCTGTTGAAAGCAATATTTATAAATTAACAACAAAAGAAAGAAAAAAACAAAGAATAGATGCACTTCCGGGAAGTTTAGCAGAAGCTTTGGATTACTTTGACAAATCATTGGTATCAAAAGCCGCGCTTGGTGAGCATATATTTAATGAATTTCTGTATGCCAAAAAGAAAGAATGGGATTCATTCAGAACATACGTCTCCCAGTGGGAAATAGACAGGTATTTGGAAAGATATTAATCAAAAAAAGACCGTTTAAGACGGTCTTTTTTTTTGATTTAAAGATTATATATAAAAGCCCTGCACAGATGTGATTTTGTTGCCTGCGTGGTCTCGCAGGTGGGTGAACGCCTCGGATTATCCGTTTCCCGCTGGCGATAAAAATATCGGCGGGTCTACTTCACATCCTGTCAGAGTCAATTCTCCCTTTTATAAAAAATGTAGGAACAAAATGAGCACCCGTACAGAGCTAATACATTATAACATATATTTTTTTTAAATTCAATATTGGTTATGCAGCTTATTTTGAATATTTGTTTACACCAATATAAAATCCTACATATACAGATAAAAGGATTATTGAAATTACATTGAATATAATTAAATTCGGAGTTTCTTCAAAAAATATATTTAACAATGCTGTTAAAATTGCCAGAGACAGCGCCGCAACAGTGAATTTAAAAGTACTATTTGTCTTACGGACAACTTTAACGTTATGGCAAAGATTTACATTATTCACTGAATCAACATTAGAAAGTTTCATAGCACTGTCAAATACATCCTGAGAAATCTGCCCGTTTTCAAGAAGATGACGGCAGGATTTTTCATAAGACTTATTAAGCTGTACATCAACGAGCTTTAACATCTCGTCAGTTGAAAGTTTGCTCAACGCAGACTCTTTAGTCATTTCAAAAGCTACATATGCAAGCTTTTGCAATATACTTTCATGATAAATATCGGGAATACCAGACCGTAATAAATCTACATATTTATGGAAAGTCCATTCCGAAATAACCTGTGTCAATACTTTGGCAGTGTCGGAATTATCTATTGCATCGTCATTTGAAAAGGCCTCGCCCGCAATGTAAGTAAAGTTATAAATTTTATCAAGGAATTCTTTTTTATGCTTTAAAGCAATATCTTCAGGCATGACATCTTCAGCCTGTTTTGTTAAATCTTTTGCAAAACCTTTATAATCAAATGTAGCAACCATAAAACCCTCCTGATAAATTATAGCATGCAACCTTAATTTGGGCAAGTCCTAATATCCGAAAGCAAGTAGAAAAAGTCCCGAATATACCTTCGGGACCTGAATCTAACTCAACATATTTTTTAGTGATATTAAAGAATAAAAGGAGTTAGAAAAATTTAACAGGCACGATTTTTTTCAATTTACAATCTATACCGTTTACGCCGCAGCCCTCTTCATATTCAAGACCGCTGCAATAAGGAGTATTTTTCCCGACATAGCCCATTCTGCAAGCACCTACATTGAATGGAACACTTTTTTCCAGCCACAAAATAGTTCTTTTGCCATGAATATTAATGCCTTCCTGCTGGACACTTACCTGCAAATAATCAGAGCTGTCTCCTCCTGCGCCTTCAGGATTTTCATTTTTGTCATAAGCCGGTATAACCCTTCCTGATAAAGTTATGTAGAAAGGATAGATATCTTCCCAAAGCTTGGAATCTCCGCTTTTACCGTCGATGTCAATGTAAACGGTGTAACCGTATTCATTTGTATTTGGCACACCTTCATAAGATGCATCCTGTGTATTATTAGCCAAAGCCGCTATTTGGACAGGGTCCTGACTTACGTTATATAAAGCCATGCCGTTTCGCAACACAATATCAGGCGTTTTTGACGAAAAGTCTTTTGTGTTTGATGTAATAGGATCGCCTTCACAAATTGATGCACCGGCCTTTGAATTAATACGAGCTTCAAATTCTTTACAGAAATTTTGCCCTTTACGCGGTAATGTTCGTGCGGCAGGTTTACAAGAACAAGCCGTTTGGCTCCATTCTTGCGTATCTCCGCATTCTGGCGGCCACGGGGTTATATCCACAAATCCGCATACTTCCGGAGAACCATCCCAGCGCTTTCCGCAAGGGATTGCATCTGATGAAGGTGTCGGGATATCACAAGTCGGATCTGTTACTATATCTCCTCCGGGCTCCTCTCCTCCGGGATTATCAGGATCATCAGGGTTTGTTACCGTAGTATCATCATCGACCGGCGGTTGGGGGTTAATCGGGACACATGATATATTTTTCAGCGGAGCTTCCTCACTATATCCGCTGCCTCTTTTTATTCTATAACCGCTTGGACAAAGAATACATAGCCCGGGATCGGGAACCCCGTGAGTAGTACCGCATGGAAAAGAACCTGCAGTTTTTCGTTTCTCTGTCTCAACATAAGAGCCGCAGTTACAGTTTTCCCCTATACAAGGCTCTAAATCTGTATAATTATCAGGATTATCAAAATTGTTATATTGCTCCTGGGTATAACATGGATAGTTACAAGTTGTTTTATAAATATTTTTAAACGGACTGCTTGCAGCCACATCACTTCTGTAAGCATAAGTCATTGGACCTTGCCCCGGGGTGCCGTCTGCTCCGAGTGCATTCCCGCATTCTTTAAAATTAGTATTTCCATCAAGTCTGGTATGATGGAGTATATCGGCACCATCCACATACGGACAGGCAAAGGTTTTGGGTAAACCCTCGGAATCATAAGAAGTGGCAACACAATCTTCAGTAACCCCACTGAAAGCCGTAGGGTAACAAACTTGACAATTTACTTGGGCAAAATCCCAGTTTACGGGGACCTCATCTCCTGCTGCAACAGCTTTTCCAAAGAAAGAGTTAAACAATTTTTCAACAAACGCGGGTTTATATATTGCCATATACACTTCATTATTCGGATCAAAATCACTTAAAAGCTGACGGCTTACATCAGTTAATGTAGAATACGCTGCATAATAATTATAGGCAACAATCTTATTCAGCTTTTTTACCGTTACACCAATTGTCACTGCAACTATTACAGAAATTATAAGCATGACAATCAGAATTTCATTCAGGGTATAAGCCCGCAAAAGCCCTTTAAATAAGCTTAGAGTGCCCCCCCCCCGAAATTCACAAATCTTAATACTCTTTTCATAAATCCACTCCTATTATTGTAATACTTGTTTATTATACCATATATTTTATGTGGATTCAAGCATGTTTCTGTGCCAAATGTAAACTGCGATATATTTAATAATTCATTTTTAATGTCTGCAAGGCAAGTTTTTCTGCACCATCTGCTCTTTGCATTGCCAGATCAGCAGCCGAAGTGTCTTCCTGTTGATTTATAATCTGAACTCCCAAAGGTGACGGGATATAAGTTCTTACAGGTTCAGCAGGAGTGCTGTTATTATTAGAATTTATTGTCTGCGTCGTCGTAGTTGTTGTAGTTGTCGTTGTTGTGCCATTCTTGTATTTGTTCAGCAAGTTTGTAGGACTTTGTCCCTGCGGCATTGCTGTAGATGAGGTTGAATTGGTGCGGGTAGTAATTGTCTGCTGTGCAGGCTGCTGTTGAACGGGCTGCTGCGGAACCTGTTGTAACTGCGGTGGAAGCTGTGTCTGCTGCGGCTGAGCCTGTTCAGGTTTTTCTTTCCCTTCATCCAACAAAGAATTCTTAGGTTTGCCAAATAAAAGATGTGAGCCTTTAACTGCCAATTTACTTAAGAACGGAAGTATTATAAACATACCGAGAGCTATTCTCATCGGATAGCCTGCCATCTGCTTAATACCGAATTTAGGATGTCTGAATAAGTCCTTAATCTTGCTCATTATACCTTTTCTGTAGGTTTTTGTTCCGTCAGCAGCTATATCTGCAATATCTTTTTCATCATAAGGTCTTATTTGTTCCAAACCGACAGATACTATGCGGCCTATTTTCTTTAAGAATTTGGTTACAGGATGTTTAACACCGGCATTTAATTCAGCCTGCAAGGCTTTTTTACTTGCGTCACATGCTGCTTTATTCGCAAATGCCCCGGACATTGCTTTCATTTTATGAACTTTTAACTTGGCACGATAAGCCAGAACCTGCTCTTTTGTCATACCTGCATACTGCAAGCCGCCAACACTGTGCATCAATTTGATGGCCATAGGCATTGCAACGAAGAAAGCAACCATCTCTGTGAATCGTTCTGCAAATGACTTAAATTTTTCGCTTGCTCCTTCAGCCTTCATACTCTTATAAATAACATCGGCAAAATAAAATGCCTGCATTAAAGCTGCAAGTTTACCGCCCGCAACCCTGTTCGTTGCACCTTCCAGAATAATATTTGTATATTTGTTTAAGAAACGGCCTAATGCAGATTTTGGAAGCTTATCAAGCAAACCGGCATTTTGCAATGCTTGTCTGATTTCCGGATGAGTATTCAAATCCATATTGCCTATTGAAGCAGCCATTTTGTTTGTAAATTCGGAGCCGTACACATCACGGTTGAGCAATTTATACTTTAACCAACCCCAAAAACCTTTCTTTTGCAGATATGCACGGGAGAACATCTTCGGATTTGCCTGAGATGATACTTCAATTATTTTTGCAGGACTGTTGTGAATGTTTGCTTTTAAACTTTCAAGTTCTTTGAAATCTTTAACGCCCCACTCAAATGCTTTCATATCCCTTAGCTTTGCTGCACGGGCTTTGGCATCAAGGTGCGTAAAATTACCTATAGCATCTGTAAGTGCAGTACCGCTTAATTTAGAACCTCTGCTGTATTTAGACAAACATTCAAATTCTGCTTGCTGCAAAATAAGTTCTCTTGCTTCTTTTGTACTTGCACTTGCCAATGCTTTTTTGAATTTTTCTAAATCCTTCGGTTCTGCTCCGTAACGAATCAAGTCGTCAAGCGTATTTGATTCTTTTAAAAAGCTGTCACAAACCTGCGGATAGTCACCGCCGAAAAATCCGAGCATACCATCCGCCTGAGTTAATACCAGATGATTTTCCGGTCTTGATGGTGTATAAGCCATTGCTCTGGTAATCTTAAATCTGTCTATTACATTCTTTCTAAATGATAGTTTTAATTTTTTTAAAGCATTATTTACGGCTTGACCAAAAGATGATTGTCCAAGCGCACTGTTTTTTACATAACCTGTAACATCATCGCCGAACTTACCTATTTTATGGTAAATAGTTTTATCGTAATCTCCTCTTGTTTTTTCCGCAAATTTGTCCATGACTTTGACAATCCCAAACCATGACGGTATTGCAAGCAAACCGGTATATAACATACCTTTAGTGTCGTCTGTTGTTTCTGACACTCTGTTGCTTACATAGCTGTCCTGAACGTTCTGCCTCAGCGTTTCAGCATTAACAGCCTGCATAGGAACCTGTTGTCCCTGAGCTGTCTGAGGGTTTATTGCCTGAAACTGCGGTAGTTTCTGCTGGTTATTTACATTGTTTTCGAGCATAATTTTCCTATTTTCCCCTATATAAATATAAAAACAAAAT
>CALVEX010000205.1 GCA_944326655.1 Candidatus Gastranaerophilales bacterium
ACGAAATTAAAAGTAAAGTAACTATCCATAAAAATTACCACGATAAAAAATTAAAAGGACAGCCTGCAACTTTTAAAATAAAACTTAATGAAATAAAAGAAAGAAAATTGCCGGAACTTAACGACGAATTTGCACAAAAAGTCGGTCCTTTTAAAACAGTTGATGACTTAAAGGCTGATATTCAGAAATATTTGGACAATCAAAGAGAAAGAACAAATAAACAAAATTCTGAAAATGAAGTATTTAAAACAGTTATTGACTCGTCAAATGTTGATATTCCTGAATCAATGATTGAAAGAGAAGTTGCTTCTTTAAAAGAAGAATATAAACAAAGACTTGCCGCTCAGGGAATTACTTGGGAAACCCTTGTAAAATCACAGGGCGAAGATGAGTTAACAAAAAATCTTCATGAAGATGCAAAAACAAGAATTAAAAATTCTCTTGTTATAGACAAAATTGCAAAAGAAGAAAATATTAAGCTTGAGCCAAAAGATATTGAAGCAAAATTTGCACAGCTTGGTGCGGCTTATGGTATGAAGCCTCAGGATTTGATAAAGCAGCTTGGCAAAAATCCTGAGGTTTTAACTTCAATTTCACAGCAGGCTTTGAATGATAAAGTCAGAGATTTCTTAATGCAGAATAACAAAGTAGAAATTAAATAGTTTTTTATATCTAATATATGTGCCGTATTTACAACGGCACATATTTGATTAAAATTAGTAAAGGATACATAATATATAGGAGAGGTTAAAAATGAGTTTTGTACCTGTAGTAATAGAACAATCAAGCAGAGGCGAACGTTCTTTCGATATTTTTTCAAGATTGTTGAGAGAAAGAATTATCTTTTTGGGAACGCCTATAGATGATATGGTTGCAAATTTGGTTGTAGCACAGTTGCTGCTTCTGGATAGTGAAAATCCTGAAAAAGATATTATGCTTTATATTAACAGCCCAGGCGGGAGTGTTACGGCAGGTTTTGCAATATATGACACAATGCAGCATATAAGAGCAGATGTTTCAACAATTTGTCTCGGGCAGGCTGCTTCTATGGGTGCATTCTTGTTATCCTCCGGTGCAAAAGGTAAAAGAATGGCACTTCCCCATTCAAGAGTTTTAATCCACCAGCCTTTAGGCGGAGCTCAGGGGCAGGCTACGGATATAGAAATTCAGGCTGCTGAAATTATCAGAATTAAAAAAGCACTGAATGAAATATTAGCTTCTAATACAGGTCAGTCAATTAAGAAAATCGAAAAAGATACAGACCGTGATTATATCATGACTCCTGCTGAAGCTTTGGAATATGGTATGATTGATAAAGTAATCTCAAGAGATGCAATTAAATAACAAAGAAAGGAAAGCTTATAAAGCAAAACAGGAACTTTAATAAGTGACTTTAAGCCGATGTAAGCAATGGTATAAAAGATGGCAAAACATGATGACAGCAGATTAAAATGTTCATTTTGCGGGAAATCGCAGGATCAGGTAAAAAAACTGATTGCCGGTCCTGAGGTTTATATTTGTGATGAATGCGTAGATTTGTGTAATCAGATTTTGGATGAAGAATTTTTTGAAAACAAGGAAAAGGATGGTTCTGAAGCTGAAAACAGTGCTGAGGAAAAACCTATCCCGAAACCGCATGAGATTAAAGCTTATCTTGATGAATACATTGTCGGTCAGGATGATGCCAAAAAAGTCCTTTCTGTTGCGGTATATAATCACTATAAAAGATTAAAACACAACAAAGATAATGACAAAGATTCTGTAGAAATCCAAAAATCAAATATACTTCTTGTAGGACCTACAGGTTCCGGTAAAACGCTTCTTGCGCAAACTCTTGCTAAAATGCTTGATGTTCCGTTTGCTGTTGCTGATGCCACAACATTAACGGAAGCCGGTTATGTCGGTGATGATGTGGAAAATATTTTGTTAAGACTTTACCAAAACGCTGAATTTGATTCTGCAAAGGCTGAACGCGGCATTATATATATTGATGAAATTGATAAAATTTCCAGAAAATCCGAAAATACTTCGATTACAAGAGATGTTTCGGGAGAAGGCGTTCAGCAGGCTTTATTAAAAATGATAGAAGGTACTGTTGCCCATGTTCCGCCACAAGGAGGCAGAAAACATCCGCATCAGGAATTTATTGAAATTGACACAAAGAATATTTTATTTATTGTTGGCGGTGCGTTTGTCGGTTTGGAAAAAATTGTTGAGCGCAGAGCAGGGGAAGGTACTTCTGTCGGTTTCGGAGCAAAAGCTCCTTTGACTCAAATCGAAAAAGAAGCAGCGGCTGCAAGAATGCTTAAAAAATTACAGCCTGAAGATTTGTTAAAATTCGGCATGATTCCTGAGTTTATAGGTCGTGTTCCTGTTTATGCTGTTCTTGATCAGCTGAATGAAAAAACATTAAAAATGATTTTAACAGAACCGAAAAATGCAGTATTAAAGCAGTATCAGGCCTTGTTAGAAATGGACGGAGTTGATTTGGAATTTGAACCGGAGGCTGTTGATTTGATTGCACAGGAGGCTATAAAACGAAAAACAGGTGCACGTGCCCTGCGTTCAATTGTTGAAGAAATCATGCTTGATGTAATGTATGATGTTCCGACAAAGGCAGATATAACAAAATTTGTTGTTACGGCAGATATGGTGAAAAACAGAAAAAATGCAGAGGTAGTGCAGCTTCCTACTAATTCTAACAAAGAGGCAAGTGCATGATAGCTGAAAATTACAACAAGGATAATTTTAAAATAGTTTTAATTATTTTTACTATGTTAGTGATTTTCATTTTTTTTCTGTCTTCTTTAACAAAATTTGAGTGTTCAAAAATCTCTAATAAGTGTGAAGTTACAAAACTATTCGATAATTCAAATGTTATTTCATCTTATGATATATCAAGTATATTGTATAGTGAATGTATAAGGCCTATAAAACACTATAATTCAAAAAGTTTAGATAATGGTACTTCTTATTTATTTTCAATTGCTTTAAAGACTGAGGCTAATTCTTTATCAAAGGCTGATGAAGGCATATTTTATACTAAATCCTGTCATAAAAAAAGTTCTGAGTTTAATGAATATTTAAATTCAAATAAAGAAAAATTTTCTCTTAAAGAGATTTCAGGTGTAAATTATTTCGTCTTGTTTGCTTTAATAATAGCTTTTATATGCGCCCTTTATGGTGCTGTTTCACAATTAAAAGATACAGATTAGTTTGGATGCTTGATGAAACGAAAAACGTCTGGAATGTCGTTAATTGACAAAATCGGGATAATAATTGTAATACTTTTATTTATTTCTCTTGCTATTTTGCCTTTTTTGCTTATTTCCTTTCATTATAGGAAATTTGAATGTTCAAAAAGTTTAAATACGTGCAGAGTTGTAAAATTATTTGATTCTAAAAAAACGCTCGCTTCTTATGATTTGTCTAGAATAGATCATGCATCTTGTTATAGAAAAACATCTGGCAGGAATAGAACTTTTCTTAGGAAGTATGTATTTTATATATCTTTCAAACCTTTGAAAACTCAACCTCTCTATGCTTATAATGTTGACATTCTGGCTAAGTTTCCTTGTAAAGGGGATAGTGAAAAGTTTAATAAATATTTAAAATCTGATGTTGAAAAATTTGTAATAAATGAATATTCATTGGCGGATATTCATCTTCTTATTGGTGCTTTATTGTTTATCTGGCTTGCTGTATATTTAATTAAGGAATTTTTTTAATGATAAAATTTGCTTGTGAAAGTTGATAATCTTTACATATTTGAAATATAAATATATTTATGAAAAAATATATTTATGGGGAATAGTAAAACACTTATTTTAATTGACGGACATGCGCTTGCTTTCAGACAGTATTATGCTCTTGAAAGAAGTAATATGAGGACATCTGACGGGACTCCGACCTGGGCTGTGTACGGTTTTTTTAAAGCGATTTTTGACCTTTTAAAAAATAGTGATTTAAAGGCAGATGCAATTGCCGTGGCTTTTGATGTCAGTCATCATACATTCAGAACGGAAACTTATACGGAATATAAAAGTAACCGTGAGGCCATGCCTGATAATATGCGTGCGCAAATGGAACTTATTTATGAGGGGTTAAAGGCCTTTAATATCCCGGTTTATACTAAAGAGGGCTACGAGGCTGACGACGTTATCGGAACGATTTCTGCTGAGGCATGCAAGCTCGGGCATAAAGTTTTAATATTGACAGGAGATCAGGATGCTTTTCAGCTTGTTGATAAAGACGGATGTGTTAAAGTTATTCTACCTTCAAAAGGTGAACTTGTCGAATACAACTGGGATAAGATTTATGAAAAACTAGGTGTTTATCCAAATCAAGTCATTGATTATAAGGGACTCAGAGGTGATGTATCTGACTGTATTCCAGGGGTAAAAGGCATTGGCGAAAAAACAGCTCAAAAACTTCTTGCAAAATACGGTACATTAGACAATGTTCTTGCGGATTGCGAAAATATTCCGGAAAAATCAGTGAGAGAAAAAATTTGCGACGGAAAAGAACAGGCAAAAATGAGCCAGTATCTCGCTACAATTGTGAGAAATCTTGATGTAAATTTTGATTTTGATAAGACAAAAGTTGAATTGCCGCCGATTTCTGTTGTTACGGATTACCTGAAAAAGATGCAGTTTTATACTTTCATAAAAAATATAAACGAAATTATGTATTCTTTTGATAAGGGCTCTGCCACTGCAGTTCTTCCTAAGGCGAATGGCGCTTCGTGCCAGCTCGGTTTCTTTTCAGAAGCTGTTAATGAAGAAATAAATAAGACTTCCGGATTTAATTCTGAAAACAAACTTATTGTTGACTCTGCCGATTTGGAAGCGCTTGTTAAAGAATTGAGTAATCAAAATCTTGTGGCATTCAGAATATACGCAAATATACAAAGTGCTGTACGCTCTGAAATTATCGGGATTTCATTAGGCTATAATACGGATATTACGGCGGATAAACGGATTAGTTATACGGATTCAGGTGCGGTTTACAAGAGTTTTTATATCCCGCTTAATCATTCAAATGTTCAAAATCAATTGCGTGCAAAAGATGTGCTTAGTGCGTTAAAACCGTTTTTTGAAAATGAACAAATTAAAAAAGTTACTCATAACGCTAAAAGTGCATATAATGTATTAAGGTGTTTTCAAGTTTTGGCAAAAGGTATAATTTTTGATACAATGCTTGCGAGTTATGTAAAAGACCCGCAAAGAAATCATGAACTTGATATTCAGGCAATGGAGCATTTGAGTCATGCAATTGTTCCATATGCCCCGTTTGAGAAAGATAAGAAAAAGCAAATAAAGCTTGAAGATGCCCAGATAGAAAGTGTGGTAACTTTCGCTTGTGATGAAATCGCTGCTGTTTTGGAACTTGCGAAATTCTGGACTTCTGATCTTGATGCTAAAGAACTTGATATTATATATAACATAGAAATTCCATTAACTTTTGTTCTTGCAGATATGGAATATGACGGGGTTTCTGTTGATGAAATGTATCTTGCACAGCTTACTGTTTCAATGAATTTTGAACTTTCACAAATTGAAGAAAAAATATTCAAACTTGCCGGATGTAATTTTAATATTAATTCTCCGCGTCAGGTAGGGGAAGTATTGTTTGAAAAAATGGGGCTGAAGGCTAAGAAAAAACGCGGTAAAACAAATTATTCAACTAATGCAGCTGTTTTGGAGGAGCTGGCAGAAGAGTATGAAATTGCACAATTAATTCTTGATTACAGAAAATATGCAAAATTAAAATCAACTTATACGGAAGCTTTGCCGGCTTTAATTGATATTAAAGACAGACGGATACACACAACTTACAACCAAACAGTTACCGCTACCGGCAGACTTTCATCTTCCAATCCGAATTTACAAAATATACCCGTAAGAACTGAAGAAGGCAATAAAATAAGAAATGCATTTGTGCCTGAAAATAAAGAAAATGCATTGATTCTTTCGGCTGATTACTCTCAAATAGAGCTGCGGCTGCTTGCACATATAACTCAGGATAAACATTTGCTTGAAGCTTTCAACAACGGTATTGATGTGCATACACTTACGGCCTCAAAGGTTTTTGACGTTCCTGTTGAAGAAGTTACAAAAGATATGCGATATAGCTCAAAGGCTGTTAATTTCGGGATTATCTACGGTCAGAGCAAGTACGGGCTTGCAAAGGCTCTCGGAATTTCAAATGCTGAGGCTGAGGATTTTATCGAGAAGTATTTTGCAACTTATCCCAGAGTAAAGGCTTATATGGAAGGAACTGTTAAAGAGGCGGAAGAAAAAGGTTATGTTCAGACAATTTTTGGGCGTAAGCGGTACCTTTCGTCTGAACTTTCAAGTTCAAATGCTATGATAAGGGAATTTGCAAAACGTGCAGCAATTAACCAGCCGATGCAAGGGTCTGCTGCTGACTTGATGAAGATTGCAATGATTGAGTTTTCAAATAAACTCAAGGAAAATAAATTAAAATCAAAAATGATAATTCAGGTGCATGACGAACTTGTTGTTGAGGTTTTAAAATCGGAACTTGAGGAAGTAAAACGACTTGTAAAAGAGGCAATGGAACTTAACCAGCCGTTATCTGTACCTCTTGTAGTTGATATAAGTGTGGGTGAATCATGGAAAGAGCAATAAAACTTTTTATAACTTGTGTACTAATTTTATTTGCTGCTGCTATGCAGGCAAAAGCCGATGATAATCTTTTGCTGAGTAATCTTATTACCCCGCAGAATGTTAATTTTAACATCTGTACAAGAACTTATATTTTGCCGCAGGATAAATTATTCTATATGGCGATAGCAAGTGCAAATGCTAATAATTTCGATGTTGAAGAAATTCAGTCAAAAACGGGATATATTCTTTTTACAGCTGTTAACAAACAGTATCTTGCAAGCGTTGTAAAAGTTGATGATACACATTCGATGTTAAAAATTACTCCGACAAACAACAATTACTTTTTTCCGCCGGGAGTAGTTTTAAATTTTTTCAGATATATTGATTTGTATGGTGCAACACCTCTTGTTACGGTCCCTAAAGTCTAGCTGTTTAGAATGTTGTGTGCTTCATTAATGATGTCATCAATGTCGAATTTTGCGGCATCATCCGAAGTTGTTGACAGCCATACAAGATATTCGATATTCCCGGAAGGCCCTTTTATTGAAGAGTAAGTTAATCCTTTAATTGCATATCCTGTTTGTTGCGCAAAATTTGTAACATGTTCAATAACTTCTTTATGAACCTTTTTATCTTTTACAACTCCGCCTTTCTCAACTTTTTCCTTTCCCGCTTCAAACTGGGGTTTAATAAGACAAATCATTTCATGAAAATCAGGAGCTAAAAGATTTTTTAAATTTCCAAGAACTTTAGTGAGCGATATGAATGATAAGTCACTTACAAGTAAATCCGCAACAGGTTCGTTTTCTTCGTAAATATCTCTAAAATTACAAATTTTAAGATTTGTTCTTTCTATAGTTTTTACACGCTTATCCGAGCGAATTTTCCAGTCAATTTGTCCGTAGCCGACATCTACCGCATATACAAATTTTGCTCCGTTTTGCAGCAGACAGTCTGTAAATCCTCCGGTTGATGCGCCCGCATCAAGGCAAACTCTGTCTTTAACGCTGAAATTAAATGAATCAAGAGCTTTTTTTAATTTAAATCCTCCGCGTGATACATAGGGCATTGATTTAACAACAATGTCGTATTCTTTTGAAAGGTTTATTTGAAATCCTGCTTTTGTAATATATTCATCATTTATTTTTACGTGTCCGGCAAGGATTGCAGCAGATGCCTTGCTTTTTGTCTCAAAGTAGCCCAAATCCGTGAGGTATTTATCCAGTCGTTCTTTCATAAAACAAGGTTAACAAACATAAAGTTTAAAATCAATCCGAGTTTCTAATTTTATTTCAGCAAATATTTAGCTGAACATCCAGCACCTGCTGCTTCTGAGAAGGTATTTGCTTTCGATTTCCCAATATCTTTAGAACAACCTGATGCGCCAGAAGACGGATCATCGTACCCTGTTGTTCCCTCAGCACCAGAAGGAAGCATTTTGTTTTCCCAAAGTTGTATGCCAAATAAGTCTTTTCCTACCATATTAGGTCCCTTCCCATATCCGTTAACATCTACTATTATCCATGGCCCGCCCCATAAACCACCCATATATATAACAGAGCCGTCCGCTAAAAGTATCATTTGGACAGAAAGATTGTAATAACCAAGTGCCCCTGCTTTATAATAAAATTTGTGGCCGTTTGCATATGCAGTAAGAATTTTTGTAGGGTATCCAAGCGGATCATAGCCTTGATTGTGCCCCCAAACATAAGTATCTATCCAGGGTTCACATTTTGGGGGATATGAGTTTGCATACCCACTTCCCCCGCAATGATCTAAAACTTTTAATTTTGAAATAAAAGCTGTTACAAATTCAGGGTTGTAATAACCTGAATCAAGTTCAGAATTTGAATTCCCGTTAGTACACTGATTTGGATTACTTTTAATACCATGTGTAGCACAAACATCTATTCCGTCAGCTTTTACCGCGTTAAATGCAGCATTAACAACAGCATAGGATTTTTTCCATCGTGCAATATTCTGTCTGTCTTCTATTTTTGAAATTATAATAGGGAGTGTAATCGCTGCAACAACACCGATAATTCCGAGGGTGATTAAGACCTCTGATAATGTAAAGGCGGCATGTTTTTTCTTAAGTGAATAAGTTAATAAGTCAATAGGTGAATAGGTTCGTTTCGGGTAGAGGGGTGGGTATTGTTTGAAACCCATCCTAACCTTCCCTATTAAGGGAAGGAATTCTCTGTCCCCTCCCTTGAGGGGAACGCCCGCTTTGCAGAGGGTGAAGGCGGAGCCGTGCCCGTTTATCGCAAAGCTGGCAAGACAGGTGGAATACAAGGGGAGGGTGATGTTATACGATTGCAACGGTCGTTCCACACGCTGGCAATGACCTGTATTTTGTGAGCTCTGCTCACCGGTAATGTCCTGCCCTCCTGTCTTCTTGACCTCCTGACTTCTGTCTGTCAGGCTTTCGGGGGGGGGGCAACTCTCAGCTTCTTATTTTTAACCATAAAAAAACTCCTCTTAATTTCCAATAACATTTTTATTATTTATGATTTTTCAGGTTTTGTCAAGCTAGATTTCAAATAGTTTGTATAGACGGTTTTTAATATCTTCTTCGTCAAGTTCCTGGGTAACTTTATTTAAATCTATTGCCATCTGATAGTAATTGGCGGCATCATTAATAAATCCCATTGCCTGTGAGGCTCTTGCAGCATTAAAATATGCAAGAGTATAGTTAGGATTTAATTCAACTGCCGTTTCAAAGTATTCAAGTGCTTCTTCAGCATCTCCAAGGCCGTCAAGATATAAAATTCCGAGATTATTTTGAGCGTATTCATTATCAGGGTTAAGGTCGATAGCTTTGTGGAATGAGACAAGCGCCTCTTCAAGGTAATCTTTTTCCCACAGAGCAATTCCTGCTTTTGAATAGCCGCGGTAGTCTTCAGGATTTAGCATAATTGCATCGCAGTATGCTTTTATTGCATTATCCAAATCGTAT
>CALVEX010000206.1 GCA_944326655.1 Candidatus Gastranaerophilales bacterium
CAGAAAGTTTAGACAATTCTTCTATACTATCTAAAATAGTCTTTTTCATATTAGCCGAAATTTCATCGTAATTAGTATGAGCACCGCCGACAGGTTCTTTTATCTCACCATCTATGATATCAAATTTCATTAAATCAGGTGCCGTAATTTTTAATGCATCAGCAGCTTCAGAGGCTTTTGAGGCATCACGCCAGAGAATTGAAGCACAGCCCTCAGGAGAAATAACCGTATAATAAGCATGCTCTAGTAAAAATACTTTATTTGCGACAGCAAGCCCTAATGCTCCGCCGGAACATCCTTCACCGGTTACAATCGCAATAACCGGGACTTCTAATTTAGCCATATCACGAAGGTTAACAGCGATTGCTCCTCCCTGATTTGTTTCTTCCGCGCTAATTCCCGGATATGCTCCCGGAGTATCGATTAAAGTAACAACCGGAATATTAAATTTATTTGCGTGTTTGAACAGTCTTAAAGCTTTTCTGTAACCCTGAGGCTGCGGCATACCAAAATTATATTCAAGATTTTCCTTTGTTGATTTACCTTTCATGGTTCCGATAATCATAACGGGTCTGCCGTCAATTTTTGCAAGCCCTCCTATAATAGCCCTGTCATCCATTCCCTCTCTGTCGCCGTGAAGTTCAATAAAATCTTCACAAATATGATTAACATAATCCATGAAATTAGGTCTTTCAGGATGTCTGGCAATTTGCAGCTTTTGCGAGGGCTTAAGATTTGAATACAGTTCTTTTCGGTAATCTTCCGCCTGCTGTTCAAAAGTTTCTATTTCTTTATCTAGATCCATGCCTGACTCCAAACTTATTTTTTTTAATTCTTCAATTTTTTCCTGAATTTCCAAAATCGGTTTTTCAAAATCCAAAACTGCTGTCATAATTATAAAATCCTCTTATTGCCCAACTTTATGCATTTCTAAAATCTTAGCCAGAGTTTCGCGTAAATTTTTACGGGAAGAAACAACATCAACCTGACCGTACTTCAACAGATATTCCGCAGTTTGGAAGTCTGACGGGAGTTTTTGTCTGATAGTCTGTTCAATAACACGCCTTCCTGCAAAACCTATTCTGGCGCCCTGTTCTGCAACAATAATATCTCCAAGCATGCCGAAACTTGCCGTAACACCGCCAAATGTCGGCTCTGTCAAAAGGTTTATATATAAAAGGCCTTCATCATCCAGCCTTGAAACCGCACATGACGTTTTTGCCATTTGCATCAAACTCAATGCACTTTCCTGCATTCTTGCACCGCCGGAAGAAGTTATGGCAAGAACAGGGAGTCTAAGTTCTATGGCTTTTTCAATAATTCTTGTAACCTTTTCACCGACAACGCTACCCATTGAACCGCCCATAAAATCAAAATCCATAACTGCTGCTGCCAGCTTATTTCCTTTAATAGACGCCAAACCGGTAATTACCGCATCATTAAGTCCTGTTTTTTCATGAGCTTTCTGCAATCTGTTTTTATAACTTTCAGTATCAACAAATTCAAGAGGGTCGGTTGGTTTAATATCAGAAAACAACTCTTCAAATGAATTTTCATCAAAAAGTTGTTTTATACGCGTTCTTGCATTTATTCTGAAATGGTAATCACACAAAGGACAAACCATATCATTTTTTTCTAAATCTTCTTTCAAAAGCTGGGCGTCGCAATGAACACATTTTGTCCATAAATTAGGATCCATTTCTACCTCAACTTTTGCTTCCAGAGCTCGTCGTTGAATTTGAGCCTGTTTACGTTTTTCAAACCAATCTTGAACTGTCATAATTTATATATCCCTTGAATAATCAATTATAATTTACAAAATAATTATACTCAAAAAAAAATTAATAGCAATTTTTTACATTTACGATTTTTAAGAAGTACATAATGTTCATTAATAAAATACAATATACCCCATATAGCCAGAATCCGTCTTTTGGTCTTTCATTCCGAAAGCCGCAAAACATAAAACTGTTTGATGATATGCATATCCCTAAATCTGTTCATGGACTTAATAACGATTGCTTTGTAAGTATAGAACATGCAGGCAGACAGCTTTCAATCAGTGTTGATGATGCAAATTTCAGAGAAATAGGAAAAAGCAGCATAACAATTAACGACGAAAAGACTCTTTACAACGACAATATAGAAGTATTCAAACAAAGACAAAAACATTCCGGGGCAGGTACCTTAATGAAACTCGGCGAAATTATAACAATGCTTGAAAATAACATTGAAGAAATAAAACTTTATTCACTTGGGCAAGCTGTATATTTCCATTCAAAGTTTAAATTTAAACCCGCAATAACGGATATAGAAGAACTTAAAGATTACATAAAATTAGATGTACTGCCCAGAAACTGCGATGAAAGATTCAAAACAGTCTGTGACGCCGCAAAAAAATGGCTTGATAATGAAAAACAGTCAGAGAACTATATTGAAGACGGAAATAATATTTTATACGAATATCTTCAAACAGTAAACAAATACAAACTTAATCTGGATGAAGAATATTCAATAATGCCCGGGTTTAATATGATTTTGACCCGTGATAATGTTCTAAAAAACAAGCAATATTTTAACGGTTTATTCAACAGATTTGGTATAGATTATCAGATTAATGATTCTTCTTATTAATAAAGAACTTTTTCATATCCTCTGAGATTTGTACATTTTGTAAAGCCATGTGGTACTTTCGTAAATTTGCAATAGCTTCCTGCTCTTCCAATAAATCACGTTTAGGCTGTTTTATAGACGCTTTCACTTTTTCAAACTCGGTAGGAGATTTTTTATTAATAAATTTTGCAATAATTTCATCAATATTGCTTCCTCCGATATTATACTTTGAAGCGATTTCTGATGTAGTTGCCCCCTGCGGCAGGGTATAAAGCCAGTTTACGGTTAAAATATCACCTTTTGAAACAGAATTTATTCCCTTTTGATGAGGGGTGTACATTATATCTGCCGGATTATGGCTGTGTCCCAGACCAACAGCATGACCTATTTCATGCAAAATTGTGTGATAAACCTCACCCTCATCCATATAATCAGCATGTACAAGCCCTTCTGTAAGTCCGATTGCAACCTCAGCGCTGTACAGTCTGTTTGAGGCGTCATAGTTAAAATAACAATGCCCCAAAGCCTTACGTTCAACCCTTTTCCATTCAACATTTACATTTGATTCAAGAAGGGTATTAACAACCTTAAACGCGACTCTGCCCTTTGTTGCTTTTTGCCATTCATCAAGCGCTCTTATAACCATCTGCCTGTACTTGTATTCTTCACCCTGCTTTGAGTAGAACTTCATAGGAGCAATAAAAACTTTCAACGGCATAAAAGTCCATCGCATAATTTTCCCGTTTTTTAAAGATTCAGCAACATAAGTGTACTTTTGCATATTTTTATTATATAATAAATGGTAAAGAAAAGCTACAATTTTAAAGACTTAGGAGAGAAACTTATGAACATTATGCAAATGATGAAGCAGGCACAAAACTTGCAGCAAAAACTTAAAGAAACACAATCAGAACTTGCTAAAACAGAAATAACAGGCGAAGCAGCAGGCGGAGCCGTAAAAGTAATATGCGACGGACAAGGTAAATTCAAATCTATTTCGCTTTCAGCAGAAGCTATTAATCCTGATGCACCGGATTCAGTCGACCCTGAAATGATTGAAATGCTTGAAGATATAATATCTACAGCAATATTTGACGCAAGCGACAAAGCTTCAAAAGAAATGGAAACTAAAATGAAAGCCGTAACCGGCGGAATTAATATTCCGGGGCTGAATTTCTAATGATTTATCCTAAATCAATAGCTGCTTTAATCGAACATTTTCAGAAATTTCCGTCAGTCGGCCCTAAATCGGCCCAAAGAATGGCGTTTTATCTGCTTAGAATGCCGTTAACCGAAGTGGAAAAATTTGCAAAAAGCATGATTGAGGCAAAACAAAACACAAGGACTTGTGAAATA
Source organism: Candidatus Gastranaerophilales bacterium (assembly GCA_944326655.1). Taxonomy (GTDB): domain Bacteria; phylum Cyanobacteriota; class Vampirovibrionia; order Gastranaerophilales; family Gastranaerophilaceae; genus Stercorousia. The sequence goes on from CALVEX010000206.1 coordinate 3,970, forward strand.
TGTTTTAACATGTCTTCTACAAGCCCTTGTGAAATTTGCAGCTCGCCTCAAAGAGATAAATCCACAATCTGTGTAGTCGCGGAAACAAAAGATTTAATAGCTATTGAAAAAACGAATGAATATAAAGGCCTGTATCATGTCCTTCAGGGGCTGATATCCCCGATAGACGGAATAGGGGCAGACGATATCAGAATAAAAGAACTGCTTAACCGTCTGACAAATGCAGAAGTTAAAGAAGTAATTCTTGCACTCAGCCCTTCTGTTGAAGGAGAAGCAACAAGCCTTTATTTAAGCAAACTGATAAAACCGTTCGGAATAAAAATCTCCCGCATTGCATTCGGACTTCCGGTCGGTGCGGATTTGGAATATGCGGATGAAATAACAATTGCAAAAGCGATTGAAGGAAGACGGGAGTTATAAACGTATAGCAGAATACCATGGACAGAAAAATAGTTACAACAAACAGAAAAGCTTTTCACGACTACAATATTATAGAAAAATATGTAGCTGGAATTGTGCTGACAGGAACTGAAATTAAATCAATCAGAAAAAATGCAATTAATTTAAAAGACAGCTTCTGTAAAATTGAAGATAATGAAATATTTCTGTACAACTGTCACATTTCTCCATACGAGCAGGGAAACAGATTTAACCATGATGCAGAACGCGTAAGAAAATTGCTTTTAAATAAAAAAGAAATCCTGAAAATGCATACAAAAGTAAAACAGGATAACTATACAATCGTACCGTTAGAAGTATTTTTGTCACACGGGTTTGCGAAGGTTGAAATCGGACTTGCAAAAGGTAAAAAAGTTCACGATAAACGTGAAGATATTGCAAAAAAAGATCTAAAACGCGAAATGGACAGAGCATCCAAAGTAAAATACTAAATAAACCGAGGGTTAAATGAAAGTTGTAATTTTAGGCAAAGGAGAAATGCTCGCAAACCTGATAGAAGGGACGTTAGATGCAAAATGCCAAATTGTGGGCGCTTTAAGGTATGAAAGAACTGTTATGCCTAAATTGCTGCTTGCTTTAAGGGATTTTTTCAAAAGTTCTTCCGATGTGACAATTATTAAGCAGCATAAACTCCATGAAATAAAATGCGGCAGTGCAAATTCCGAAGATTTTAAGAAGGAAATATTGAAACTTAATGCAGATGTAATCCTTGTCGGAACCTGGCATGAAAAATTGAAAAAGGAAATTATTGACCTTCCAGTAATTGCCTGCGTAAATGTTCATCCGTCGTACCTCCCGAAATACAGAGGGCCAAATCCCTATCTGCAAACAATTTTACACAGAGAGAATTATTCAGGGCTTACATTCCATTTGATGAACGAAGATTTTGACAAAGGGGCAATTCTTGCACAGAAAAAAATTAAAATTTATCCCGGAGACACCGGGAAAGAGCTTAAGGAACGAACTGTTTTTAATGCAAGAATTATGTGCGCCGAACTTATGCAAAAACTCGGAAGCGGATTTGTAATTCCCGTTGAACAAAACGAAAAAGAAGCAACATATTACCCAAACATCAAACCTGAAGATATGATGCTTGATTTTAGTAAAGAAACAGCAGTACAAATACACGCAAGAATACGTGCATTTCATCCGTGGTTACCCTGTTATGTTACTTATAAAAATAAATACTTTATTCCAAATCCTTATAAACTAAAAATTTTGGATGAAGAACATACAAGCAAAATATTGAAAAAACATAACATTACCAATCCCAAACCAGGAGATATAATAAATACGAATTATAAATCTCGCTCAATTACCGTAATGTGCAAGGACGGCAAATCTCTCAAAATGGTCGGAACTTATCTTTACGGATTTTTTAACAAACCGTTTACAATGATGTTTATAAAAAATATTCTTTAGAAATTATAATCTCTTCCGCCGGCTTCAATTTTTTGCAAATCCTCTGCGACTTTTGACTTAACGCATTGCGGGCATTCAAGAATTTTAACTTCTTTTTTAATTAATGCATCACCGACTTTTTTCGTTTCTTCCGATGCATAATCCTCAAGGTATTCTTTCAAAGTCAGAATAGCATTCGGGTGGCAAAAGTTATGGATTTGTTTTTCCTTGCAGATTTCCATAAATCTATCGCCTGTTCGGCCGTTTCTGTAGCAGGCGGTGCAGAAGCTCGGCAGATAACCGAGTTCCATAAGCCATTTTATAACTTCATCTAAAGGACGTCTGTCTGAAACATCAAATTGCGCTGAATCTTCTTTTTCAGGCATAGGTTTAAAATAACCTCCGACACTTGTTTTTGAACCGCCCGAAATCTGTGAAATTCCGAGTTCCAGAACACGTTTTCTGCACTCGGCACTTTCTCTTGTAGAAACTATCATGCCTGTATATGGAACTGCAATTCTTATGCAGGCAACGATTTTGGCAAATGTATCGTCATCAATTCCGTTGTCAAAAGTTTCGGGGTCAATATCATCAGCTTTTCGTATTCTTGGAACACTGATAGTATGCGGGCCGACTCCGAAAGCGGCTTCAAGGTGCTCTGCATGCATCAAAATTCCCGCAAATTCATACCTGTAGGATTCCAGCCCGAAAAGAACACCTAAACCGACATCGTCAATTCCGCCCTGCATGGCTCTATCCATAGCTTCTGTGTGATATTTGTAATTATGTTTAGGGCCTGTCGGGTGGAGTTTTTCGTAACTTTCTTTGTTATAAGTTTCTTGAAACAGGATATATGTTCCGATGCCTGCTTCGTGTAACTTCCTGTAATTTTCGACCGTAGTCGCGGCAATATTAACATTTACACGTCTTATTGAACCGTTTTTATGTTTAATCCCGTAAATTGTTTTTATAGATTCCAAAATATATTCAAGAGGGTTGTTGACCGGATCTTCCCCCGCTTCTATGGCAAGCCTTTTATGCCCCATACCCTGAAGCGCTATAACTTCGTTTTTAATTTCTTCCTGAGAAAGCTTGCGTCTCGGTATATGTTTGTTTTTAGCATGATAAGGGCAATATACGCATCCGTTTACGCACTAATTTGATAAATAAAGAGGTGCAAAAAGAACTATTCTGTTTCCGTAATAATCTAATTTTATTTTCTTTGCAAGTTCAAAAATTTCTTTATTTTTATCCTCAATATCACATGCAAGAAGAACAGATGCTTCGCGGTGGGTTAAGCCTTTTCCGAGCCTAGCTTTTTCTAAGATTTTATCAATAAGCTCAATATTATTTTTATTCTCATCAGCGTATTTTAAAGTATCAAGAATTTCTTCATGCGAAATAAATTCATCGGCATTGTGTGATTTTGGATTATACATAATTGACCCTCCCTAAGCAAAACCATGATACAGCCGTAAAAAATAAAAGTAAAGTTTATATCGCCATATTGCCATTCATATTATAATAGCTTTGATAAGGATTATAATAAACTTCATTAAACGAGTTATAAGGATTCTGCAAGTAATTATTGCTTATTTGCGGTTGAACAGATGAATTTGGGGAGTTTTTAACAACTTCTTTATTCTCATTTTTTTCAGATTGATTACTTTTTATAATCGAATAAGCAATTGCAGATGCTAATGCTGTCCCTGCCACAACAATACCGATTTTGCCTTTTGTACCTAAACTTTCAAACCAGCCAGTTTTTGGTGGTTCAACATTGGGAGCAGGATTTGGTTTAGAATTATTCACCAGTGTTGGATTTGTTTGATTAAGCTGTGGTTTGGCTGGCTGTGATATAGGATTATTAACTGTATTTACAGGATTTGTTGTACCTGTCGGTTTAACCGGGTTTTGAACAGGTGTAATTGTCATTTGAGAAAAAGGTGTTGTTTGCTTCAATACAGATAATGCCGGACATGATTTTTCCAATTGTGGCAACATTTGCTCCAATTTTTGGACTGTTTGGGGTTCATATTGAGCCAGCAGTTGTTTTGCCTCATCAATTACCTGCACATCAAGTGTCGCAAGCCATGGAGGATTACCTTGTAAAATTTTAGAGTTAGGGTTGTTAACTGCATCTTCAAGCATATTGGCAACAATTTGCTTTGTACCCTTGTTAATTCTTGCTATAATATCTTTCTCTGTAAGATTATAGTGTTGTAAATATTCCTTAGGTAAACCATCCATTATGAATTGAGGGACTTTACCATTTTCGATTTTCCCGGTAAACAGCTCTCCGAAGTTATCAATAGCGTACATAGTTGAGTCGCCATACCAAAATTTTTTATCAATTTCCCTTAATCCTTTAATGCGACAAAATCCATGTTTTGCTCCATCTATTGTAGTACATATTCTAGTTGGAATAGCCCCACTAGGATTCCCATTACAATATGTCTGTAATGTCTGAGTAATTCCACCTGCGCCTGGTACTTGTGGTAAATACCAATGATTATAAACCGCAAATCTTGCTTGTACGGAATTTGATAATTTTAAAGGATCTTCAAAAGTAATATTATATTTTTTTACATTATCAGCTAACTCTTTTCCAAATTTTTGTTCTATCTCTTGAGCAAGCTCTTGCATTTCTTGCATTGACTGGGTTCTGCCATACAAAGTAATTCCTTTGCCACCATCTAATTCTCCACCAGAACCAACTTTGTAATACGTTGCCCTGTATTGAGTATTATTATTTGTTTGTAGTCCAAACTTTTGGTCTAAATAATCAATAATTTTACGAGTTAACGGGTCATTGCTATCTGGAACTACAGGTAAATGTATTTTATAACCTGTATTGTGAAAGTCATAATGTAAATTGTTCATAAACTACCCCTTTATATAACTAACCTTAATTAATATAAAAAAATCAGTTATTAAAAATTGCCTTCAAAGTAGTATATAATTAAGTTATGTAAAGAAATTTACCTTACAACAAACCCGCCGCCAATCAAGTGTTTGTCATCAATATCATAAATAACACCAGACTGACCGTTTGTAATAGAATTAACAGGCTCATAGAATTCAATATCCGCAAAATCACTGAATAATCTTACATGAGCTTTTTTATGTTCCATGTTATAGCGAATTTTAACCCAGGCATCAAATTCATGTTTTTCCGGTTTGTAAGTTAAATTTAAATCTGTAATTTTTAAATTTTTTCTGTAATTATCCTCTTCTCTGCCGATATAAACAATATTTTTTTCCGGGTCAATATCAATAACATACAAAGGATACGGGGCAGCAATGCCAATTCCTTTACGCTGTCCTATTGTGTACTGGTAACAGCCCTGATGCTCACCCCATTTTTTGCCTGTAAGAATATCAATAAAATCGCCTTTCCGTTCGCCAAATTTTTCAGACAAAAACTTTTTTGTAGTCATTGGCTTTTGGATAAAACAGATATCCTGACTTTCTTTAGAGTCCTTTGGCGGAAGGTCAAAATCAACGGCAATCTGCTTAACCTCCGATTTGTCATAATGATATAACGGGAAAATAGTTTTTGCTAACTGCTTCTGCCCTAAACGATAAAGAAAATAAAGCTGATCTTTATACTCGTCTTTTGCCGGATAAAGTTTATAGACGCCGTCAACGCATCGTATATCAGCATAATGTCCTGTTGCAAAAACATCCGCTCCCAATTCATTAACGGCATAATCAAAAAGCTCGCCCCACTTAATATATTGATTACACACAATACAGGGATTAGGAGTTTTTCCGGCGCGGTAGGAATTTACAAAATAATCAATAACTTTATCATTAAATTTTTCTGTAACATCACAGGTAAAATGCTCAATTCCTAATTTATCCGCCACACGCTTAGCATTAGAAAGAACAGTATCAGATGAATTTATCATCTTACCGGTCAAACCAATAACCTTATATCCCTGCTGTTGTAAAAGAAGTGCCGTGACAGAGCTGTCAACTCCGCCGCTCATCGCAACAACCGCCTTTTTTTCTAAATCTCCCATACAAAAAATTATACAACAAAAAACATAAATATACGCGGAACTATTAAAATATATAGCGAATATTGCATTACAAAGAAATTTCCTGTATAATTCAGGAACGGGAAGTTTACAAAAATATTACAAACAATCTGCTACTTATAAAATTTTTTCGGGGATGCTGACGGAATTTGCAGACTTTCTTGACACCTTAGGCAAAATTACACTTAACGGGATTGACGTTGCAAAATTTATTCTCAAAGGGCAGATAGAAAAAAATGAAGTTATTGTGCAATGCTATAGATTTGGAATAACTTCACTTCCGATTACTTTATCAATTGTAGGTATGACATCTGTTATTGTTGCTTCCCAGGTCGCATTGGAAATGGTTAAACAGGGCGGAGGCAATTTTGTAGGCCTTTTAATGACAATTCTTATTGTAAGAGAACTCGGAGTTATCATGTCGGGCTTTGCAATAATATCCATGATAGGTTCTTCAATCGCTTCAGAAATCGCAACCATGAGGGTAACAGAACAGATAGATGCCATTGAAGTTTTAAAAGTTAATCCCATAAGATATTTGTTTGTTCCAAGAGTAATTGCCGGAATGATTATGATGCCTCCTGTTGTCATAATAGCTTCAACCGTAGGGGTTATAACAGGAGCAGTGACATCAAACCTTACATCTGGATTAGGATACAAAGCGTTTTTCGATTCCGCCTGGCTCGGAATTTATATGAAAGACCTGTGTGTATGCCTTTTAAAGGCATTGTTCTTTGGCGGAACAATTGCGCTTATAAGTTGTTCTTCCGGATATTACGCAAAAGGCGGGGCAAAAGGTGTAGGTGAAGCAACAAACAAGGCTGTTGTATGGTCTTTTGTCGCCATTGTAATATGGGATATGTTCTTTGCTATAGCATTTTTCTTTTAAAGAGGTACAATAAATTATATGAGTATCGAAGTTAAAAATTTAATTAAATCATTTGAAGATAAAACAGTCATTAATAACATATCATTTAAAGTAGAAAATGGAGAGACGCTTGCAATAGTTGGTTTTTCCGGTTCGGGGAAAAGTACTATTTTAAAACTTAT
>CALVEX010000207.1 GCA_944326655.1 Candidatus Gastranaerophilales bacterium
CGTAAAGAAAAGCATGGGTGCGGACAGGAATCATTGCCTTAGAAGCCTCAACATACTGCCCGTCCATAAAATAAAACTCTGTCATAATTCCTCCTTAGTTTTATATAAATTACTATACCATGAAAGAAAAAACAGAGTTAAAAGTTTATAAAAACTTAACCTACTCTTTAAACGCAAAACGTTTTTTATTTGTCAGAGGAATATCATCCAATTTGGCAGTTTCAATAAACTTTTTTGCCTCATTAACCGGAATAGCAAAACCTATACCTATATTTGAAATGTTATTGTCAGGATTATAAATAGACTGAGAAATGCCGATTACTTCCCCTCGGGAATTTAGCAAGGGGCCGCCCGAGCAGCCTGGATTTATAGCAGCATCCGTTTGAATACGCCCTTTTGCATAGTCAATTCTCGAAACAATTCCGGATGTTAGAGTTCCTGCGAATCCGAAAGGATTTCCTATTGCAAGAACCTTTTGCCCCACTTTAACATCTTCGGAATCGCCGAATGAAATGGTCTTTAACGGGGACTTTGCATCAATTTTTAATAATGCAAGATCTTTGTTTTTTCCCATTTTAGCCAGAACAGAGGCTTTATAAACTTTTCCGTTATATGTTGTAACATCGATTTCCGTTGCCTCCTCTATAACATGAGAGCCTGTAAGAATAACTCCGTCAGAACGTATAACGCAGCCAGTTCCGGCAGAAAAACCGTCATCCAGATTTGCATCAATAGCCACTATTGCAGGGTTAATTTTTTCATAAACACTTATATTTATCAGTTCATCCGGCTCAAAATCCTGCGCTGATACGGGTAAATTTATTATTAAAGTAATAAAACAAAATACAAAAACTTTTTTTAGCATATTACTCACCTTTTCTTTATTATTATCTGCCATTTAAGCAATTATTCATCATCCCTTAAAAATTTTTCGGGGTTAGTTATTGTAATTATTAGAATTTTAATGTATAATTCAGAAAAAAAGTTAATTATGATAAGAAAGGAATCTAAAATGAGCAAAATTGACTTATTAAGAAAAAAAAAAAAAAAAAAAAGAGCAGTTAAAATTATCGCAGGTATTGATAATTTTGATATTGAAAACATTAAAAAAGTAGTTTCATCAGCAGAAAATTCAGGCGCTTCAGCAGTTGATATCTGTGCAAAATCTGAAATTATTTCTGAAATAAGAACAATGACAGACATGCCGCTTTTTGTATCTTCAATCGTTCCTTCAGAACTTGCAAAAGCAGTTGAACTAGGCGCTGATGCAATTGAACTCGGAAACTTCGATGTTCTCTACAAAAAAGGAATGTCATTCTCGGCTGATCAGATTTTATCACTTGTTAACGAAACATTAGCTTTGTTAGGCGATACCAGAACATTCTTCTGTGTAACAATTCCTGGTGAATTGGCTATCGCAGACCAGATTGAATTAGCCAGAAAACTTGAAACAATGGGTATTGATTTAATCCAAACAGAAGGACACTTCTCAGCTGATCATATTTCTGAAGGTGCAAGAGGGTTAATGGAAAGAGCAGAATTGACACTTTCAAATACAATTGAGCTTTCAAGAAATATTGACCTTCCGATTATGACTGCAACCGCAATCAACCCGACAACGGCTCCGTTTGCATTTGCAGCAGGTGCATCGGCTATCGGATGCGGTTCATGTATTAACAAACTTGATTCAGAACTTTCAATGATGGCTACAGCAGCAAACCTTGTTGAAATTGCATCAAGAAATGCTTTGAAAGTTGTTGAACTTGTTTAATTACATTTACAATACAAAAAAAAATACCGCTTTAAAAGCGGTATTTTTTTTGTTTATCTTGGCAAAGATTTCCAGAAATTCGGTTCGGATAATGCTTTATACGTACATCCGGCACCGTTCATAGACGTTGTTGACGTGTTACTGCAATATGCATCATTTCCAGTATAATAAACAGTATTTGGGGCTCCCATTGGTAATAATTCCCCTTCATTTCCCAACTGAAACATAAATAAATCCTGTCCGAGCCTGTTAGGCGCTTTTTTATAACCGTTTACATCAACAGAGATATAAATATTAGCCCCACCTTGTCCAACATTTTCCAGTAAAATAAGCATACCGTCATTTATTACAAATTGGCCGTCATCAAAAGGAGATAAAGAAATAGTATTTGTCCCAGTAAAATTTGTATATGTTGTATCAATTAACTCACTTGAATAATTTTTTATACATGCTTCATCATCAGCATCCACTGCGCCTCGCCCCCAACCGCAATCTTTAATAACTTTAAAATAAGGGATAAGTTTTGGTTTTAGTTGATGTTGAGTAATAGTATATGTAGTTATCCGTTCACCGTTTTCTGCAGCATACATATCAAGCGCCTGTGCTATTGCAGAAGCCCCTTTTTTTAACCCTGCCTCAAGCTGTTTGTTACGCGCATTATTTATAACAACAGGCAGAGTCATTGCCGCAACAACGCCGATTATACCGAGGGTGATTAAGATTTCTGCGAGTGTAAATGCGGCATATTTTTTCTTAAGTGAATAAGTTCGTTTCGGGAATTTGATATTGTTCCCTCGCCCCTTGAGGGAGAGGGTTAGGGTGAGGGGTGTTCGTCGTAGACGATAAGTTCTTATCGGCAGCGTTCCGCTGCAAAAGTTAAACTCATCTTTTAGACCTAAGAAGGAAAAGCGTTCCATGTCCCCTCCCTTGAGGGGAGGGGAATACAAGGGGTGGGTGATACTCTTAAGTGAATAAGTTAATAGGTCAATAGGTAAATAGGTTCGTTTCAGCAGCGTACCGCTGCAAGAGATTACCGAGAAAATTTCACTACTCTGCGATTGCCACGGTCGTTTCACTCCCTCGCAATGACATGTGTCCTGCGGGCCCTGCCCGCCTATACCAGCATACCCTCCTAGCTTCTTATCTTCCAAGCCTCCGGCGAAGCCTAAAGTGCCCCCCCCCCGAAGCAAGCGTAGACGATTGAACCTGCATTTTGGGGCTTGCATAAATTAAATAAATTTTTTAATCCTTTCATATTTTAAACTCCTTCCTCTTAATTCTCTTTATATAAAATTATAACAAACTTCGGATTTAAGTTCAATCTTTATTTTTATGGTAACATAATTTTATAAAATACTTATGAGGAATTAATTATTATGAAAATGTCTAAATTATTTGTACAAACTCTAAGAGAATACCCCTCGGACGCTGAAGTTATATCACATAAAATGCTCGGCAGAGCCGGATTTATAAAAAAACTCTCTCCGGGAATTTATACTTATATGCCTTTGATGTGGAGAGTTTTGAAAAAGATTGAAAATATTGTAAGAGAAGAAATGGACAGAGCCGGCGCCCAGGAACTTTTAATGCCGTTTGTACAGCCTAAAGAACTCTGGGAAGAATCCGGAAGATGGGAAGTCTACGGAAAAGAATTAATGCGGCTTAAAGACCGTCACGACAGAGATATGTGCCTCGGACCGACACACGAAGAAATAATTACATCTGTTGCACGTGACGGATTAAAATCTTACAAACAGCTGCCCGTAAATTTATACCAGATACAATCAAAATTCAGAGACGAAATAAGGCCCAGATACGGACTGTTGAGAGGCCGTGAATTTATTATGAAAGACGCATACAGTTTCGACTTGGATGAGGCAGGTCTGGATAAAGAATATGAAAATATGGCTCGGGCCTACAAAAGAATTTTTGAAAGATGCGGCCTTGAGACAAAAATGGTTCAGTCAGACAGCGGGGCTATAGGTGGAAGTGTGTCTCACGAATTTATGGTTATAACAGATACAGATGCGGGGGAAAATGATGTTTTCTACTGCGATGACTGCGATTATTCGGCAAATTCAAACCATGCCGTATCAAATCTTCCCGAAGCCGTAATTGACGGCAAAGCATATTTTAATGAAACTAAAATACTTGATACTCCGAGAACGCACTCAATAGAAGAATTGAGCAAATTTTTAAATATTCCGGACACTTTGATTTTAAAAACACTGGTCTATATAATAGATAAAAAACCTGTGCTTGCACTAATCAGGGCAGATAAAGCAGTTGAAGAAACCAAATTGATGAATGCTGTAGGCGGCATTGATATAAGAATAGCTTCGTCAGCAGAAATTGCGGAACTTATGGCCGAAAAAGGCTTTGATGCCGTACCCGGCTTTATCGGGCCTAAAGGAATGAACAGTATTCAAATTATTGCCGATGAAACTGTCCGCAATATGAAAAACTTTGTTGTCGGAATTAACCGGACTGACAAACACATGGTTGGAGCAAACCTTTCTGACCTTGGGATTGAAGATATTAAATATTCCGATATCCGTCTTGTACAGCGCGGAGAACTTTGCCCGCAGTGCGGCAAACCGCTATTTGTAACTAAAGGAATAGAAGTCGGAAATATTTTTAAACTCGGAACAAAGTACTCAAAACCAATGAACGCAGTTTACACTGACATTAACGGGAAAACCCACCCTTATGTTATGGGATGTTACGGAATAGGCATTTCAAGGACGGCAGCGGCAGCTGTTGAAGCACACTATGACGAACACGGAATTAAATGGCCGATTGCAATTGCACCTTACCATGTTGTAATTGTTCCTGTTAATATCAATGATGAACTTCAAATGAAAACGGCAGAAAAAATGTACAGGGATTTAACCGATGCCGGAATAGAAGTTGTCCTCGATGACAGGGATGAACGTGCCGGTGTAAAATTTAAAGATGCTGATTTAATAGGCTTCCCGTTCAGAGTTACTGTAGGAAAAACAATTAATGAAGGCTTTGTAGAATACAAAGTCCGTGAAACAGGCGAACAGGAAAAATATACGCCGGAAGAAGCCACAAAAAAACTTATAGACATAATTAAAGCGGTTAAATAAAATCGTAATTATCCCTTGACTTACAGAACAGTTATGCGGTTCTTCGCCTAACTGTCATTCTGAGGGCACAGCCCGAAGAATCTCATATTTAAGGCTCAGAATGACAAATTTATTCTATTTTTGTGTATGTAAAATTAACCGCCCTTTTATTAGCAACATTTTAAATTTACGGGTTTTATCGTAAATATGAGACCCATCAGTGATATTGAAATACAAAATTTAAGATATGCCGTACAACATTTCCAAGACTGCTATCTTGTTTCATCAATCGGAGCTTTGACCAATACAAATAATGGAAGAAGAATTTTAACTGAAAACATTTCCCGCACGTCAGATGGTTTCCGGATAAGATTTAACAATGTTTACGGCAAAGTTGAGGACTATTTTGCCACCCGTAAAGAAATGGATAGTCTGATTTACATGGATGAATATCTAAATCCAGTAAAAATTACAGTTCCACACAACCCGATAATTAAAGCAATAGAAGTTGCAATGAATAAACTCATAAAAAAACATCCTTTTAAAAAGCCTGCAATTTGCAGAATCCCAAGCTGCCATGAAAGGTTCGAATTTAACAAACCGTCTAATTTTCTTGAAATGTTTACCGGAAAGAAACCTGTAATTTTGAACGAAAGTAATTTTAATATATCACTCAAATCAAAACATGATGAAGCAATAGAACTTTTTAAAATACTAGCCCTGCATCCGGATAATAGTTTTATAGCAGGTTCTGCAATGGGATTTAAAAAAGGGATTATAAACAATCACTGTTATACAATCACTTACACTGATAACCAAAATAAACAAATTCACTTATTTGACCACAGATTTTTAGAAGTGCTGACACTCGGTTATGACGAGGTAATTCGCAAACTCAAATTTATTGTAGGTTATTTTAACAAAGATCTAAAATAAAGTTAATGTTTATGATGGCGAAATGCATAGTACTTAAATAAAATATAAGTAACAACAGCCGCAAGAAGAATTGACGCAATTTGCCCGACATAAACATTTTTTGTAATATATCTTACGATAATTTCAAGAATAACAGCATTAAATGCGTAGCTCACAACCCAGGTAGTGCAGCATTTTAAATACTCTTTCAGCCAGTTACCTTTTGAACAAAATACAAAAAACTTTTGGTTTACAAATGAAAAAACAGAAGAAATTGACCACTGCAAAGCAACACAAATCTGGTAATGCTCCTGACCTATCAGGTAAACCGCAATAGCAAAAATAATATATGAAAAAGATGCGTTTACACCGCCCACAAACAAAAATCTGAGTTTGTCAGGCAATGAACACCATTTGCTATATAATTCCATTGCAGTAACTCTGCTCATCAATACGCCTTTCCTACAAGAGAATTGTGGGTTTTAATTTCAAGTCCATCATCAAGTTTTGGCAGTTCTATTTTTTCTCTGTAACGCTTTTCGAGCGCAAGTTCTATGAGATAATCCGCAAAAGCCGGGTTTTTAGGTAACAAAGAACCATGAAGATAAGTTCCGAAAACATTTTTGTACCTTGCACCTTCCATTCCGTCCTTGCCGTTATTTCCGTTACCAACCTTTACTTTGCCGAGAGGTTTTGTATCTCCTTGAAGATAAGTTAAACCGCTGTGATTTTCAAAGCCGACAAGTGTCGGAGGAGTTAAAAAATCTGTTTCCACAGTAACATTTCCGATAAACCTTTTTTTACCCGCAACAGTATAAGCATCCATAAGACTTATTCCTAAAAGCTTTTCGCCGTCAAAAGGCTGATAATAATGGCCAAAAAGCTGATAACCACCGCAAATTCCGAGAAACACGGCGCCATTATCACGTTCAGATGTAAGAAAATCTTTATTTTTATACAGTTCTCCGGCCACTTCCTGCTGCTGTCTGTCCTGGCCTCCGCCTATAAAATACAAATCATGCTCTTTCAGGGAATCTCCGATACCTATTTCATCGTATTCCACAGAAATACCTCGCCACTGGCAGCGTTTTGCAAGCGTTATTATATTACCCATATCTCCGTATAAATTCAACAGCTTCGGATAAAGGTGAGCTATAGATATTTTAAGATTTCTCTCTTCCATGCTGACTTTATTATAACACAATATTTAATCGTGGTATAATCAAATTACTATGATAGATACACATTCACACATTAATATGATTGAAGGTCTCACAACAGACGAAATTATAAAAAACGCAAAAGATAACGGGATTAATAAAATCATTGTACCGGCCGCAAACCCAGGTGATTTTCAAGTTATTTCCGCGCTGACACAAAAATATAATAATGTTTTCGGAATGCTCGGAGTACACCCGTCCGATGCAAAAACGTGGGATGACAGCCTGCCCGACACAATAAAACAGCTTGCGCAAAATAAAAAAATTGTTGCCATTGGAGAAATCGGACTTGATTACTATTGGGACAAAAGTTTTAATGATTTACAAAAAGAAATTTTCATAAAACAAATAAAACTTGCCAATGAATTAAATTTACCAATAGATGTGCACGACAGAGAAGCGCACAAAGATACATTTGAATTATTAAAAGAATATAACAAAGGCTCCAAAGTTGTTATGCATTGTTTTTCCGGCAGTGTCGAATTTGCTCGGGAATGTATTAAAGAAGGCTATTATCTCGGAATAGGCGGGGTAGTAACATTTAAAAACGCAATTAAAATGAAAGAAGTAGTTAAATCAATACCGCTTGAGCATATTATTCTGGAAACGGATGCACCATATCTTACGCCTGTACCTTTCAGAGGAACAGAAAACCAGCCGGCTTATGTAAAATTTGTGGCAGAAGAAATTGCAAAACTTCGCCAAATAAGTTTAGAGGAAGTTACAAACGCAACAGAACAAACATCCAAGTTAATATTCGGCATTTAAGAGACTTGACAAAAAGATGAATAGTGTAAATAATAAATATTATATTACAGGAAATTAAGAGGAGTTTTGTTATGGTTAAAGAGAGAAAGCTGAGAATCGCCCCCCCCCCGCAAGCGTGCCGCTTGACCCGCCACATAAAAGAATAAACATATTTGTTCAAGTCATTTCAAACGGAGACGCATCTGTCATTCTGAACTTGTTTCAGAATCTAAT
>CALVEX010000208.1 GCA_944326655.1 Candidatus Gastranaerophilales bacterium
AAAGGAGTCATCGGCCCGCCGCCAATACCTTGAATTAACCTGCCAAGCACCATTAAATTAAGGTTTGGCGCCATAGCACAAATAAGTGAACCTAATGTAAAAATTCCGATAAAAACTTTTAAAAACCGTTTTCTCCCCAGTACATTTTCAAGCCAGCCTGACATCAAAATCAAACATGAATTTGCAATCATATATGATGTAATAATCCAGTTTGCCTCGTCAATTGTTGAGCCGAAATACCCGGAAATATGAGGGATAGCAACATTTGTGGCAGAAGTTGCAAGACATGCAAATGATGTGGGTAAAAGTATTGAAAATGCAACAAGCCACAATGGGGCAGGTGTATGTTTGTAAACGACTTTAGCCATTACTTAACTTTAACCTCCGGAACAACCGACATGCCGGGTACTATATTATATTTTGAAATATCTTCGGTAAACACAATTTTTACGGGAACCCTCTGAACAATTTTTACATAACTTCCCACAGCATTTTCAGGAGGGAACAAGCTTGCTCTTGCGCCTGTAGAACGCTGTATGCTGTCAACTTTGCCGCTAAATTTTTTACCGCCGTAGGTGTCAATTTTTATTTTAACAGGCTGACCGGGTTTCATGTTTGCAAGCTGAGTTTCTTTAAAGTTTGCGACAATCCACATTTTTTCAGGAACGATTGCAAACATCGGCTGGGCAACCTGAACGTAATTCCCCTGCTCTACAGTACGGTTTGTAATTCTCCCGTCAGATGAGGCATAAATTTTTGTATATGAAAGATTAAGCTCATCCTGATCAACTTCTGCTTCAAGTCTGTTTATGGAAGCTTTAATTTCATCGTAGCGCGCCTGAGCTGATTTATTATTTGCTTCTGCTGCGGTTAATTTATTAGAACTTGCATCGTAATCCTGTTTGGAGGCAATACCTTTTGTATGCATTTTAGAATATCTTTCATAATCTGCCCTGGCAAAGTCAAGGTCCGATAAACTTTTTGTGACCTGATTTTCTGTATTAACAAGAGCTGCTTTTGCTTCTTTCAGTTTAGCTTTAGTTTCCCTTAATTTTGCACTGTAGTCTTCCGGGTCAATTTCAAGCAAAAGATCTCCTTTTTTCACTTCCTGGTTATCTTCTATATTTAATTTTAATACCGGGCCTGCAACACGCGGGGCAACCGTTATTACATGCCCCTCTATAAAGGCGTCGTCCGTAGATTTATAATAAACTGTGTGTATGCCGTAAAAAATACCGCACAGCAAAAATATTATACCTGTTATACTCGGCACAAGTACACGCTTTTTCAAATACTCAGGCCGTTTATCTTCTATTTCTATTATTTCTTCGGCTTTTTTTTCTTCTTTCACGTTTTATCTCCTTTTAAATTTGTAATTTTACTTTATCTCTTATGTTCAAATTCATTTTTTCAAGCGTATTAAATGTAATGGCAAGTTCTTCTTCAGTAATGTTCTTAGTTATCATTGCCCTTAATTCTATATCTGCCGGAAATACTTTATCTCTTAGTTCTTTGCCTTTTTCGGTAACAACAAGCTTGTATATCTTTCTGCCGTTTGAATCGGGGATCTTTTCAATAAGCCCTTTCTGGTGCATAATATCAATAATTCTAGATATATTTGCCCTGTCTTTAAATGTAATTTCCGCTAATTGTCTTTGATACATTATCTCATCATTTTCGAGCAAAAGGCTTAATATTACATACTGATCCGGGGTAAGACCATAGTCTCTTTCTGAAAAAGTCTGCGATGACAAACCTCTAATCAGGGTACCTGTAATAAAAATAAGTGAACCAATTCTTCCTTTCAGATATTCTCTATACATTTTTTTTATTTTGCCTTATTTACTTTTTAATATTATTGTGATGTAATTATAGCACAAGAAAAATTTATAGGATACAAGTCATGAAAAAAATTTTTATAATTACCCTGCTAACTTTAGCTGTATTTCAAAATCCGTCTTTCGCCAAAACAAATATACCTCAGAAAGCTAATCATATTGAGTATATGAATCTTGACTGGTGGGAAAAATATAATGATGAACATTTAACGAATAATCTTTTAACACTTTATGAAAATAACTATGATCTTAAAAATGCGGCATTAAAAGTGAAAGAAAACGAACAGGCAGTTAAAATGCAGTTCGCAAATGAACTTCCTCAAATAGGTTTGTCAGGCGAGTTATACAGAAATTTAAGATCTTCAATGCAGCAGTTCGGAAATATGCAGATACCGAGTTATGCACAATATAATTATTATCTGCCTATTACCTTAAATTATGAAATTGATATTTGGGGTACTAACAGACTGCGTACAAAAAGTATGAAACAAAGGCTTGAAATAATAAAACAGGCGGAACGTGCAACTTATATTGCACTGACTTCTGATTTTACCGCTGATTACTTTAATCTGATAAGGGCTGATGAGTTTTTATCAATACAAAACGAACTTATTAAAACACAGCAGGAAATAGTCTCAAAAACAAAAGATAAATATGAAACAGGATTATGCACCATAAATGATTTACTTGCCGAGCAAAGATTTCTTACAACTTTAACAGAAGAAAAAAACAGGCACATCAAAACGCGTGATACGTTAATTAACAGTTTAAGAGTTTACCTTTCAAAAGCCGATGGAGACATTGAAAGAAGCAGCTATAATAGTATTGTTTTATTAAAAAATCTTCCTGATAAATACAGTACGGAAGTTATTGAAAACAGGCCGGACTATCTTCAGGAAGAAGCAAATATAAAACGTATAGGTTTTGATGTAAGGGTTGCCAAACGTGAATTTTTACCTAAATTTATATTATTCGGACAAATAGGTTTGAACGCATATCATCTTGATACATTATTTAATTCCGCTTCCCAGATGTTTAATGCAGGAATTCTCCCTTCAATTGACTTGTTTGCGGGCGGACGGAAAATTGCACTTTTAAAACTCAGAAAATTTGAATATGAAGAAGCCCTTAACAGCTACCAGAAAACAATTCTTGAAGGAATTAAAGAAATGAATACCGGGCTTATTGAATACAAAACTGCCTCGGAAAATTATCAGGAAAGTGCAGACCGTTTAAAAATGCAAAATCAAACTTATTCGCTCATGAAAGATAAGTACGATATAGGCGCGGCAAGCGACCTTGATGTTTTGTATGCCAAAGAAGCATATTTATTAGTAAAAAAAGATGAAGTATCAAATAAAATAAATTCCATAATTACAACAATAGGTTTGTATAAAGCGGCAGGCGGTATAGATTTGTATAAAATAAACGAAAATATTTAAGTTAATTAATAAAAAATAAAAAGTACTTGACAATAGTTAGATATCTAATTATAATAAGTTTGTAAACGATACTAAATTTTTATGAAAAAAGCACTTTCTTTAATATCTAAAATACATGAAAAAGGCAACCGTTTTATTATGGAGCGATTGAAAGCAAACGGGATAGAAGGACTTGTGCCGAGTCATGGCGATATTCTTGCCGTTCTTTATGGCTGCGGAAAATCTACAATGAAAGAAATTGCGGATAAAATCCATCGTACAAAACCAACTGTTACCGTTCTTGTTGACAAACTTGAAAAATTAGGATTTGTAAAAAGAGAAAAATCTCCGGATGACAGCAGGGTGACATTTATTGTTTTAACTGAAAAAGCAAAAGAATTTGAACATGTATTCAAAAAAATTTCAAAAGACTTAAATATTTTGCTTTACAAAAATCTGACAGATGAAGAAGCCGTGAGCTTAGATGTGCTTCTTGAAAAGATGTTGTAAGCAAAAATTTTTTAAACAAATAGTTAGATATCAAATCAAAAGGAGGAAATTATGACAAACTACAAAACAACAGAAATCGGAAAAATTGATGAACTTATTAACCTTGAAAATGGAAAAGTATTTTTACATGATGCTCTGGAATTGTCAGGGTGCGAGATTTCAGTGAACACTGTTCCGGAAGGTTTTAAAGTTCCGTTTAATCACAAACATAAACAAAATGAAGAAGTGTATATTATCTTAAAAGGTGAAGGTATTATTACCGTTGACGGAACACGGATAAATGTTAAGGAGGGTTCTGCCGTTAAAGTTTTACCCGAGGCTTCAAGAACAATTGAAAATACAGGCAATGGAATATTCCAATTTGTTTGTATCCAGGCAAAGAAAGACTCGCTTGAGCAATTTGGTTTGGGTGATGCCGAACTTTGCTGATAAATATAAAGCAAACATTAACAAACCTGAAATATTTCAGGTTTGTTAATGTTTATGAATTCAGAACTGTTTACTACTTATATATTGACAACACGTCCCTGTTTTGTTACAATCAGTTTACAATACTACTCAAAGTATTGATAAATCAAGGAAAAATATATAAGGGCTTATAGCTCAGTTGGTAGAGCAGTTGACTCTTAATCAATTGGTCGAGGGTTCGAGCCCCTCTGAGCCCAAGTTAATACACAAGAGGGTTTTAGCCCTCTTTTTTAATTCTTAAATTTGATAAATTTTACCCCAAAGGTACAAATAAAGGTACACTAAATTAAATTTTAATTAATTTTCCGACACATATAAAAAACAAAAAATAAAAACCCTACGGTTAATGTGGTTAATCTGGTTAATGTAAGATTATAAAAGGGGTTTCAGATTAACCGTTTCGGAGAGTGTGGTTAATGTTAGTAGTATCAATACTTTTAGAAATAAGCATTTTTAAAACCCTTGCTATAAGTAATATTCACACATTAACCACCTATCAATATAAATTGTTAAAATTAATTTTCCGAAGCATATAAGAATGAATTTTTTCAGCCCCTAAAAAAGAGAGTAAAACAATGTATAAAACTGAAAAAGCTAGCAATTCAGGTATTTTTGTGGGAAAAACACAACGCTCTGAATTACTAGCATTAGTATTATTACTAATTATAAGATTTCAGCTCTGTTTTATTTTGTTAGTCATTCATTTGTGCAAACAATATCTCAGTATTTTTGTATGTGTTTTTAAACTCATCATCAAAAATGTATGTAAGCTGCATTACTCGTCTAATTTCGTCAAATAAACAAGTTGCAGGACACTTTTTTACCGTTTCAATATCGTTGTAATGTTCTAATTCTCCTGAAATATAGTACAATAATGTTTTTATGTTGTCTAATCCTCCAAGAATTTCATGCAATAAGTTAATGTCGATACCTAATTCTTCAATTTGTTTATACTTTGGTTTTTCGTTCATTTTATATCCTCCTATGTTTTTTATTCAATTTCTAGTAGTTTATTTAAGCCCGTTAAGGCGGGTTAAATTAAAAAGATAATGTTTGATACCTCCGGCATGGTAAAAATCGATTTTAGCCATGCCTGTGGTATGTCAGAATGAATTTATTTATACAATACTGAAACGTTTTGTTTCATATTTTCTTGTAAACTGGTTGTATAAATCCGAATAAATCTTTTTGAATGCTGATGTATCAAATTTGTTACTTATAACTGGTGTCCATCTGATTTTGAAAATATCAATCTGTAATTCCGTAACATTTTGCGCAGTCATTTCAGCCTTTATGCTGTCCTCAATGGTCGTAATCTCTGCCTGCAGTTCCTCTGCCATTACTTTGAGTTCTTTCAAATCTCTAACCTGTTTCAATAATTCTTCTTTGTTCATAGCTTCATCCTTTCATTATCTATATTTCTAAAACGTAACAGCTTTACAGATGTGTTTGTAGAGTTTTTGACCGTTTGCAAAGTTCATAACCTTTTTAATGAATGTCAAACAGCCGTAAGCCTTACCGTCGAGCATTACCTGAAACTGGTCAAGAGTTAAGCTGTTTTCGCTGATATAAGTAAACTCTGTAACCCAGTCAGTGCCGTATCTGTGGTGTACATCGTAGTTTCTTGTTTCTAATTCGTTTGTTTTGATGTCTGATATTTTCATTTTGTAATTCCTATCGTTTTCTTTATAATTATTTATAGTTATATTATAACTCATATTAATAATTAAATCAAGCATTTTTATAACTATTTCTTTACAATTTTTAACTAAAATGATTGCTTTTATAACTAAAATGAGTTAGAATGCTATTAAAGGAGAATACAAAATGCTGAAATTTGAGTTTTTATTAAAAGGTAAACTTGCCGAAAATGGATTAACACTTGCCAAACTATCAGAAATGCTTGGAGTTATCCCACAAAATTTATCGCAAAAACTAAAAAGAGGTACTACATCTTATGATGAAGCCCAACACATAGCCGACCTTCTCGGCTACGACATTGAGTGGGTTAAGAGGAAGTAAATAAAAAATATTATAGAATATAAAAAATTACAACAAATTAGAATAAACTACTTGAAATTATTGAAAAATAGTTTATAATATAATTATGTTCATTTGTGAACTAAAAAAGATATACTCGCCACGAATTTATTTTGTGGTTCAAATGACAGGCATGTGCCTGTCGTTTGCGTTATAAAAATATTTAAAAATTACAGGGTAATAATGCCCGATTTTGAACGTTTTTATGTCATCAGGTATAAAATCATTACCCGACACATAAAAATCGATTTTAGGCATGTTTCTACAGACGCAGAATTGATTTTTTATTTGAAGTTTAAAAATGAATTTTTCCAGCCCCTAAAAAAGAGTAATGAAAACTTTAATTATCGACTAAAGCCAGTATATCCGCAACAAATTCTTTTTCTGTCTTGTTCATGCCGGTAAACGCCTTACATAATCGTCTTATTTGCTTTAATATCTTGATAGCGCTTTGTTCTTCTTTATTTGTATTTTTGAGTGCTTTTAGTGCCTGCCTGTGCCAATAAAAAGCCTTATCTCTATACTTATAATCTTTTTGAAATTCAAAATCCGGCTCATTCCTAAATAGGATTTCAGTTATTTTAGACCATTTAAACCCGTAGATGTAGCGCATTAGCAGAAGTTTTCTGTAATGTTCTTTTTTGATTTTGGCAATTGATTGTTTTATAAAATTCTGATTTTTAAGAATAAGTTCTTTATATTGCCGGTATTCTTTTTGGCTCCTGCCATGTTTTGCACAACAGCAAAGATATTTGAAGTAGTTTAATGCGCTTAAATATGAAATCAAAAAATCTTTTGTTATTAGAATTTTCATGTTATATAGTTCTTTTCGTTTATATCCCATACGCCCATGATGTTTTAGGTTTGATATCCGATACTTTTTGAGTGTCGCTGTTATAATTTAATTTTGCGACAATTCCGGATTGCCCATGCCTGTTTTTAGCAATAATAAGCTGCATTTCGTTTTGATTTTGAATAGTTGTGGTATCAGTATAATAAGCAGGTCTGAAAACAAAACCTATTATATCGGCATCTTGTTCAATTTTTCCACTGTCGCGCAAATCTGATAATAAAGGTCTTTTATCTTTTCTTTCCGCATTTGCCCTGTTAAGCTGATGTAATACAATAAAAGGCTTTTTACTTTCCATTGCCAAAAGTTTTAATTCTCTTGATATTTCTGAAACCCGCTCATAAGAATTTGTCTTATTTCCGCCTGAAATTAATCCCAAATAATCAATAAAAACAATATCAGATTTTGATGCTAAAACAACGGTACGTATCCTTGATGTCGTTATATTGTACTCTGTGCATATTTCAATATCAAGTGTAGCAAAATCATCAGAATATGCGTAGTTAAAATAACGTTCAGCCTCTTGCTCCGTAAAGTTAGCATTTCTGTATTTATTGGAATTTATACCGGTTTCTGATGATATAACGCGGTTTAATAATTGTTGATTACTCATTTCAAGCGAAAATAACAACACTTTTTTACCTTGTTTTGCCATAGATAAAGCCATATTAAGCATTAAACAGGTTTTTCCCATGCCTGTAGCTGCTGCAAGAATAAACAAATCTCCGCCCTGAAAATTCCCAATTATGCTATCAATAGCACGATATCCTGTTTTAATAGGTTTCGTTTTAGATATTAAGTCGTAATTATCGCCTAATCTGTTAATGGTTTCCAAATCATTAATTCGGCATACACTGTCTTTATTTATTAATTCATATTGTTTTTTTAATTTTTCAAGTTCTTTAAGTTCTTCAAGAGATTTACAATTTTGCACCATTCGCTTAAGCCAGCTTTCTTGAATAGTCTTTATGTAATAATCACAATTTGCATCTGTAATATATTCATTATCAAGTGCTAATAAAGCCTCAAGTACACCGTTTTTGTAAATTTTTGCCTGATAATCGTTTATTAAGTTATCAGGATTTAAGCGGTTTGCTCCATATTTTTGGTATTGGTCAGCTATTACATCAAATAATTCAAGATTTGTTTTATCTATGAACATATCACGGCTTATATGCTCCATAATATGACCTTTTTGAGGCTCTTTACCACATACCGCCATACCTAATAATGTACGTTCATTATTTTTTTGTCTCTGCAAAACTGCACTAGAAAGCTCTGTATGGTGTGTTGTCATAGTCGAAATCTCCTGTCTGGTCTTGAGTATCTTTAGCGTTCTTATTTTTTATCTGATTTTGTTCCCACGTTCGGATTGCGGCTTTCCAATCTTTCATAGGAGTTTTACCAATTAGCCAGCCTTTACTTTCGTAATAATCAAAAAATTGTGAAGGGTTAATAGAATTTTTTCGCTCTAAGCAATAATTTTTGATTTCTTCCATTGTTGGTTTTTTAAATTTTTCTTTCTGAGAATTTGTATTATTATTTTCTTTATATTTATCTTTAGATAAATATACATTATCATTATCATGTACATTAACAGCTTGATTTGCTTGGCTTTGCTTAGCAAAATTAGCATTTGCTTGATTTGCTATTTTTTGCTTGCCACCTTTAGCACCCGCGATACGTCTTTTTTCTCTTATTTCTGAATATTTTTTAGCATTTCTTTCTAATTGCTGCCGAATAGGAATGAACACTAATTTTAATAAGTTATTAAATTCTGGTTCATTACCTAAAGCATACTCAAAAATGCCTTTAAATAATTTTCCTGCATCTTCATCAGATAAATTATCAATTACTTCTTTTTGCTCTGTGTAAAGGATAAAGCTGTCTTTCGGGACATTTTGTGATACGATATCAATAGTTACAGAGTCCTCACAGCAGAGGGCTTTTTTTATTTCTGTCATTTTCAGCCCTCCATTACACAGCTTCTTTTCTGTTTGTTTCTTCCACCCACTCTTGAAAAGCACTGATTTTTATATACTGTCTTTTACCAATAAGTTTTACAACCTTATCTCTAAAGCCTTTAGTGTTGTAAAAAATCAATTGTCTTAATGCACCAACAGTCGGATATTGGGCATACTCTGAAAATTTTGATAATGGAATTAAGTCTAAAGTTTTTTCTAACATTTAAAAATCCTCCTATTTTTCTGTTATACATTACACTTTATTTATGTATGTTTACAGTTTATAGGAGGTTTAGTTAAAATATAACGTCTAAAAAAGACGGTATTTAGACGCCGTCTATTTACCGTCTTTTTCTTAATGCCTCTTTTAACGCTTTAATACCTGTACCTTTGGAAGCTAATTTGTTGTTAATATTTTCTAAATGTTGCTTTATTCCTCTTTTGGAAAGACCCATTTTTTGTTCAAGCTCTTTATATGTAGAAAAACCTTGTTCAAGATATCCAATTAATTCATTCTCTCTGTCAGTAAGTAAATTATTTTTTTTCGTTGGTTTATCTTTTGTATTAATAGATGTCATAAAATCAATCAAATTGTCTAATACCTTTACCGCTGCCACCCGCCATAAAGTATAACAAAATTCTGGTATGGACATTTTGTCGAAACATTCTTCACTTGCAAAAATATAAAAATCAAGGTTATCAGTGTTAATACGTGATTTACATTCAGCCAATCTAAAAAAAATAGCTTCTTTATCATCACTAAATAAATTAGCAACAATAGCGATATAAAAATCAAGTATACCAAAGTGTTTATTTATAATGTATTCTTGAGTGTTCTTGTCTAATAAATTCCATAAAAAACCACTAGCAATGGGGTAAAAAGGTTTTAAGCTTCCTTCTGTTTCATTAGGACACTTTAAACGCATAAAATCATATTCAGTATTTTTTTCTTTTTCGCATTTCCATAGCAGTAGATTATAAAATTCATCAATATACTTATTATATTCTTCTGTTTCTGAATAGCTATAGTATTGCTGTAATTTTTTATGAAATTCTTCTTTTAAATTATCTATCCCGACAATATATGATTTTATCTCAGAGAGCAAAATCTCAAATGTTTCATTATCAGCTTTTTTAATCTCTAAAATATACTTTTTTAATGATGATATTATGCTATATTTATTTTCTTCTTCCATCTTCACCTCATGACTGTTAGTCTGCTAAGCGTTTTACGATTTTTAAATATTCTTTTTGTGATTCGTACACCATTTCAGAGATGAAATTTACAAAAGGTTTAAAGTCGTTATGATTAGATTTCTGCAAAGCTCTAATATAATCAGCTCTTACAACAGGCGGAATAATTGTGATATTGTAGCCTGCCTGTAATAATGCTAAATTCATTAATAACCTTGCTACTCGGCCATTACCGTCAATAAACGGGTGAATATTTACAAATAAGGCGTGTACCATTGCCGCATATTCAACAGGATGTAAGCGCTGTTTTAGTTCTGAAAGCTCTTTAATAAAGTCTTTCATTTTGTTATTTAATTCTGCAGGTGAAGGGAAATCAACGTCAGCACCTGTAACGATTACCTGTTTATCCCTATAACATCCGGCATGCACGCTATCAATCTTTGAATAAAATAAGCTGTGTAATGTCTTTATATCATCTTCTGTAAAGGTACCTTTCTTTGCAAGTTCCAACAACAAATCAAAAGCTGCCGCATGCCCGACAGTTTCTAAGTGGTCTTTCATTGGCTTCCCGTTTATTGTTAAACCGTCTTCTAATACTACTTTTGTTTCAACCAAATCAAGAGTATTGCCCTCAAGAGCGTTTGAAGAATATGTAAGCCCGATTTTGTAATATTCCTGTATCTGTTTTAAGGCATCCTTACTTAGTGGGCGGTATTTGTCTAATTCAGCCTTTAATTTATCTTTCTCTGTACATTTATTTTCGTAATTCATTTATACCTGCTTTCATTTTAGTTAATTACCTGTTTTGTAGTGATATTTTCAGAAGTTTTAACCCCGAATATCATAAAATTTGCGATTTCATTCATTGGTGTTCTGAGGCTTTCACAATCAGCATGTGTGTAGCCTCCTGTTACGCTGTCAAATTTGTGCCCTACAATTTTTTTCACGATTGAAGTATTAAAACCTAACAAAGAAGCTATACTTATGTAGGTGTGCCTCAAACCATGAAAAGTAATTTTTTCATAATTCCAAGACTTTACAACTTCAGGGTAGAGTTTATCTATCAGAATAAAACGCTGATTACCTTCAGGTGTTGTAAAAAGGTAATCATTTTTTATGTGCCTAACCTTACTTTGTTCTTTAAAGGCTTTAAGTTCTTCATATAGGATTTCCGGCATGGGTACTGTTCTATCTTCTCCGTTTTTGGTTTCAAGATAGTAAATAGCTTTATTTTCCAAGTCTGTATTCTTCCAAGTCAGATTAAGTATTTCACTTTTTCTTGCTCCTGTGGTCAACGCAAATAAAACACATAA
The DNA here is from genome assembly GCA_944326655.1 of Candidatus Gastranaerophilales bacterium. Taxonomy (GTDB): domain Bacteria; phylum Cyanobacteriota; class Vampirovibrionia; order Gastranaerophilales; family Gastranaerophilaceae; genus Stercorousia. The sequence continues at coordinate 11,599 of CALVEX010000208.1, forward strand.
ATAGAGTTCATAATCCGCATTTTTACATGCCAGTAATAGGCTTTGTCGTTCTTCAAGTTCTTTTAGCCACCTTTTTCTGGGTTCATTTTCTTTAAGTTTTAATTTTGCGCCAATCATAGGATTAGTTTTTATAATCTCGTATTCATCAACACAATAGGTTAAAAATGTGCTGAAATATGCCAGATACCGATTAACACATGAATTTGATATAAATTCTTCAGTTACTTTCCCTTGTCCGGGTTTTCCCTTAATTGGCACTTCCTTATGTTTTTTCTTTAATTTATCTCTGCATTGTTTTAAATCAGACCTTTCAAGGGTTTTAATAGGCAGACTGCCAATTTCTTTTTTAAACCAGTTTAAGGCGCTTATATATCTTTGTCTTGTATCTTCTGACTTTTTAGGGTTACCGTCTTTAATGTATCTATCAATAGCTTGTGCAACTGTAAAATTAGGTTTCTTTTCTTCTTTTCTATATGTACCGTTGTCTATTTGAGCCTCAATATCAAGCCCCCACATTTTGGCTTTCTTTTCTGTAGTTGCCTTTTGACTACCTTTTACCGGAAAAGTTTTAGTAACAAAATAGCCTTTGTATCTTACTATTGCTTTAATGCTTATGCTACCATTTTTATTAACTATATCTACTGTTGCAACCATTAATCACCTCTAAAACCGATTTTTGCCGGTTTAGTTCTATCCATAAGTAAACCCAGAGCCTGATATATTTTTTGAAATTCTTCTTTATCATCTTTACAGTGTTGAATAAAATAGTGTTCTAATTCCGCTAATCTTTTAGCCAAATCCTTATTTTCAATAGCCCACTGGCGCATTCTGACAAAAGTTCGCATTATTTGAATATTTGTTTCAACTGCTCTTTTACTTTTTAATATACCGGATAACATAGCTACGCCTTGCTCCGTAAATGCATAAGGAAGTTTTCTGACTCCGCCCCATTTTGATATCACATTTTGTGATATCAAGTTGTAGAATTCTTCTTTTGTTAATTGGAACATAAAGTCTTGAGGAAATCTGTCAATATTGCGTTTTACAGCCTGATTAAGTATTCTTGTTTCAACCTCGTACAAAGAAGCTAAATCACTGCCTAACATAACCCTATACCCTCTGATTTCATATATTAAATTTTGGATTTGAGTTATCTCTTTCATCTTTATTCTCTTTTTATAAGTTTGTACCTTTTATGTTCAAAGGTACAAATAAAGGTACACGAAATTTAAAAAAGTACAAAAAATTACAAAAAGATTATAAAAGAAAATAGGCTAAAAAGCAAGTATAATCGTATTTTATTTTTTTACAGATTTTTACGGATTTTATATATCTATTGACTCTTAATCAATTGGTCGAGGGTTCGAGCCCCTCTGAGCCCATTCTAATTTACAAGAGGGTTTTAGCCCTCTTTTATTATTATATATTATACTGTGGCGAGAACTATAATATAAAACCCTATGTCATTGCAGCCCTTAAAAACAGACCTGTTAAGCGCGAGAGAGCAAGGCAGACCACCTTGTACAAAATAAAAAAGACAGGTGTTAGCCTGTCTTTTGGGGTAAATATATATAGTTTTATTTTATTTCTTATTATTTCCGCCGAACATCCAGCCTAATACGAGTCCTGCACCTGCTGCGATGGCTGCCCATTTACCGGCTGACTTCCATTTGAAGTTCTTGAATGCTTGTTGTATTTTTTCAGGTGCACTTGCTTTTAAGCTTTTTGCAGCATCATCATAGTAGGAGCTCATTCTACTGTTTAAAGTGTCTCTTGTTGATTTAACAAGTGTTTCCTGTCTTGAAATTTGCCTTGTATAATCTGCAACTGCGCCTGCTTTGTTTTCATATGTTGCAGCAAGCTCTTTTGCTTGTTTCTCTATAGCTTTTTCATCACCTTTAAGGCCGAATGTTTCCGCATTTTCTTTGAAGAATTTTTCTAAATCGGCATCGTCTGCGAGTGATTCAAGCTTTGCTCTTTGTGACTGAAGTTTCGCAAGTTTATCTTTTTGACCTTGCAGTGTTTGACCGACTGCCAATTCATGTGCTTCTTTGACTATTTGTTCCATATCAATTTCACTTAATTGTTTGGAAATTGTTTGCGCCTGCTCCCGACTCATTGCTTTTTTGAGCTCATCAGGCGCTATACCTGTTTCAGCATAGGCCTTTATATTCTCAGGAATTATTCCTTCGGGTAAAGTTACCTTGGCGTTTCTGTAAATTTTAGCTTTTTTATCTGCTAATAATTGTTCTGCTTTTTCTTTTGCAACCTGTTTTACATCTATGTCAACGGCTTTTAAGATGTCATCATTAAATTTACCGTCTTTAACCGGCCCTGGACCGAAGAAATACATTCCTGCACCTGTACCAAGACCTGCAACTGTTCCAAGTTTTAAACCTGTTGAAAAACCGGAACCGGATGAATCTGATTTTTCAAACGTATCGGTTGATGGCTGTGTGTAACCTTGAAATGATACTGTATCTCCTGCGTTGGCATAAGCTCTGGCCATAAAATCATCTCTGGTAGTATCATTGTTCGCATAAAGATTGTACATGTTGTAGGAAGGATTGCTATACAATCCTAAGCTGTCAGCTGATGTAGTCATAAAATACCTTTACCTTTCCAAAAATTAAATAACCTAACCTTTATTTATATAAACAATTTTTCTTTTTGAAAATTGCTTTTTAAGTTAAATATTGGTTAACATTTCGTTACAAAGATAAAGATTCGAATAATTTTTCAAATTCCGGGAATGATATATCAACCCACTCAAAGCCATTTATACACAGCGGTTTTTCTGATATTAAACCCGCTGCATACAAACTCATTGCAAGTCTGTGGTCGTGATAAGTTTCAACTTCAACTCCGCCTTTTAAATTTGTTTTTCCGTTTATTATAAATCCGTCGGAAGTTTCTTCTATATCGGCACCGATTTTTTGCAATTCGGTAACAACAGCTTTAATTCTGTCAGACTCTTTGTTGCGTAAATCCTGAGCATCTTTAATAATTGTCGTACCTTCCGCTTGTGTCGCAAGAATAGCTATAACCGGAAGTTCATCAATAAGACGCGGGATAAGTCTGCCTTCTATGGTACAGGCTTTCAATTCTGAATAAGATATTTGAATATCTCCGCTCTCTTCTCCTGAAACAGTTCGTTTGTCAAGAATTTGAATATCCCCGCCCATCTTTTCAACAACTTCAATAATTCCTGTTCTTGTTGAGTTTAATCCGACATTTTTCAAAATAATTTTTGAATTTGGAACTATCAAGCCTGCTGCAATAAAGTACGCCGCAGAAGATATATCCCCGCAAATTTCAATTGTGCGTGGTTCAAGTATGGATTTTTCAATTGTAATAACCGAATTATCAACGTTAATATTTGCCCCCATATATTTGAGCATAGTTTCCGTGTGATTACGTGAGACATAAGGCTCGGTAAATCTTGTTTTTCCTTTTGCATTAAGCCCTGCAAGAAGAATGCAGGATTTAACCTGCGCAGATGCAAGTTTTGAAACGTAATCAACCGCATGAAGGTTTTTCCCGTAAATATTGAGCGGTGCTTTAAAATCGTTTGATTTAATTTCCGCTCCCATAAGTGTAAGCGGTTCAATTACCCGTTTCATCGGTCTTTTAGAAAGACTTTCATCGCCTGTTAATATTGAATTAAATTTCTGTCCTGCAAGAATTCCCGCCATAAGTCTCATTGTTGTTCCGGAATTTCCGCAGTCAAGAGGTTTTAAAGGTGCCGAAACTTTTCCTGATGATTTAATTATCAATAAGTCATTTTCAAATTTTGCGTCAATTCCAAGGGCTTTACAGACGTTTAAAGATGAAATCGGGTCTTTTCCGTTTGAAAAATTTTTTATAACGGATTTACCCTTCGCAAGTGATGTGAACATCACGGCTCTGTGCGAAATTGATTTGTCGGAAGGTATTGTAACAGTGCCTTTTAAGCCATTTTTTACCCTGTTGATAATTTTTTGCATAAAAAAATTGTAACATAAAATAAATGTTTGTGATAATATAAAAATACTCAGGTTGAAAACGATTTGAGCGAATAAACTAAAACCTAAAGAGGGGTGTCCGAGCGGTTTAAGGTGCAATCTTGGAAAGGTTGTGTGGGAGCAATTCCACCGTGGGTTCGAATCCCATCCC
>CALVEX010000209.1 GCA_944326655.1 Candidatus Gastranaerophilales bacterium
TCCACTGGGATATGATTAAAAATATGAAGCCATCTGATGAAAATGCCGGCGGAAAAATTTATGCCGATGACAAACTTATCTATGAAAACGGGAAGTTTATCATATGATAGTCAGAAATTTTACTGATTATGATGTTGAAGAAGCTTCTAAAATTTCTCATCTTGTCTGGGGAGATTTGTATGCAAAAGAAAGCAGTGAGCTTCAAACACTAATCTATGATTTTACACTTGAATACTATTATTTGAATAATAGCTTTTCTTTTGCTCTTGATGAAAACGGACTTAAGGGGCTTGTTTTTGCCTCGTTAAAAACTGATAAAAACAACAGTGTTGAAAATTTTAAAACAAAAATTCAAAACCTGTCGGATAATGACAAAATAATTGCTCTCAATCTGCTTGATTATGTTGAAAATACGGGCAGAGAAGTTAAAAATGCGATGGGCGAAGATGATTTAATGATGGGACTTTTTATCAGCACACAAAAAGGCGGAGGCAGAATGCTTCTTGCTAAACTCATCGAAAAAGCAAAAGAGAAAGGAATAAAAAATATTTATCTCTGGACTGATACAACCTGTGATTTTGACTACTATCAAAAAAATAAATTTACGCTTGTTAAAGAAATTGAATGTAATGTAAATAACAAAAATATAAATACATTAATCTTTAAAAAAGAAATTTAAAAGGAGTAATTATGATAAAAGTTTCGCCTGATATTACATCACCTGTTGCAAAAAGAATTGCACAATTAAAATCTGACAGCGTTTTTTCTGCAGTAGCCGGCGATTACAAGGGATTTAAACATGCAATAAAAGAATACGCCAAATTAGCCGTGGATAATTTTGAACTATCAAAAAATATATCAGCGCCGTCAGTTAAGGCTCCTTTGTTTTCTAAAGCAGGCCTGCGAATGGCAAAAGTATGGTTTTTAAATCTGTTTAGGATAAAAACTCCTGAAGAAAAACTCCTGAAAAAAATGGCAAAGCAGGAAAAATTAAAGCAGGAAGCTCAAAAATATATCTCTTAAATTTAATAATATTTCCACTATACAGATGATTAAGATTTTACATTTTCTGTTAATATATGATTGAGGGTAAGCCCTGATTATCATATCCATACTTCTGCGGCACAAACTACAAATTTGTAAAACCGATAGAAGAAGGGAGGTGGTAAAAAGTGGATTTCAGTGTAACTGAAAAAGCGCTAGTAATCATACTACTGATAATACTAGCACTTAAACTACTTTAATGGGCTTTTAAAGGGACAAGCTGGAACTTGTCCCGCCCTTATTTTATATTATAACTTATGTTTATATAAAATTCAAGTGTATTTTTAAGGGATTTATATCGCAGTTTACACCAAATATGGTAAAAAGCGTCACCCTGAACTTGTTTCAGGGTCTAAATAATATGAGATTCCGAAACACGGAGGTCAATCCGACGTTCGGAATGACATTATGAATGTATTTCCGAGAATGTCTGGTGTAAACTGCGGCATAAATTTCATTTTTAATTTTCATCAGGTACATATCTGAACAGGTCATTCGGGGTGCAGTCGAGAGCAAAACAGAGTTTATCAAGCGTTTCAAACTCAATACCTTTTGATTTGTCATGATAAATATTATATAATGTCTTTCTATTGATGCCGGTCAGTTTTGCAACTTCCCCTCTGTCCATCCTTTTTATACCTAAAAGAATTGAAAATCTGTTTTTTATCATGGTATTTATAATAACCATTTGATACATAAATTACTTCCTTGAGGTAAATAATAAACATTTGGGTAATAGACGCCTCGAAAAATTTAATATATATTTATTATGGAGGTATAAAATGAATATTGAAAAAGAAAATTTTAAAACGGTCGGAACAATAGAGAGCATAGCAGTAGAGCTTAGATGTCTGCTTGATATCGCACAAAAATTTACAGACGGAAAATCTGATAATAAGGATTTGAAAGAAATAGATTTTTGCCTTACCAAAATGGATGAACACGTTAACAAATTGAATAAATTATTCTATGAAGGAAAGATTGAACAGCTTTTTAATCCCAGATAATATTATAATATAAGCTTAAAACCCAAAGTTTCAACCACCGTTTGAATATTCATATTCAGACGGATTTCTTTTTTAGCCGCCTCAACCGCCTTGATATCAGAAATTAATTTTACTTTCATAGGCAGATTGTCAAGGTTGGATTTTAAAAGAGCTTCCGTATAATTCTGCATCTGTGTAAAAACTGTTTCAGGCTCGTATTCTTTTGCAAGCGCCAGAATTTTATCGTTAAAATCCAGAACTTCATTCCTTTCAAGTTCCAGATACCCCTCCATCGCATCTTTTACTAATGAAAAATCTCTATCCTCATCTTTCATAGACGGAACATAAAAACACTGGGCTCGCGAAACAACAGTATTAATCACATCTGATTTATCTTTCGTCAAAAAGAAAAAAGTTGTGTTTGACGGCGGTTCTTCAAAGGTTTTTAAAAGAGCATTGGCCGCATCCGCCTGAAAATTAAGCTGATTAAGTCCCTGTATATTTCCTTCTTTATCTCTGTCGCAAAAAATCAAAACCCTATGATAGTCAGATGTTATGAGCAAATCATTTTTTATCATTCTTGCCTGATCAATTGAAATAACAGTTTTTGAAGTGTCATTAGAAGGCTTGTTGTCAACTTTTGAAATCGTCATAACCGCAGGATGATTGTTTTCCCTTATCCATTTGCAATTAAGACACCGGCAGGTTTCAGTATGGTCACCTGTGCAATTTAGCATTCTTGCAATCTCCAGTGCAAGCTCATATTGTGCCTGAATATCTGAACCGTAGAAGAGAATGCAATGCGAAATCTGGCGGTCTTGTGAAGTTACTCCGCTGTTAAAATATTTCATTAAAAATGGATATTTTTCATCTAAATAACGCATTTTCCACCTCTTTTTCAACATCAAGCGCAAGTCCGGATTTAATCCGGTATTCCGCATCTGTCAAATTTTCTTTTAGCTTGACTAAATCTTTTAAATTATTTTTTTTCAGTTTTTGTAAAGTTAATTTAACAACGTATTCATGCATTCCGGTCATTCTTGAAAGCTCCATCGGCGTTGCACTTTGCGATTTTGCCTTAAGAATTATCCAGCGTCTGAGCATTGTCTGCAATGTTGACAAAATTTCAAGCGGATATCTTGTATCAAGAAGTTTTCTGTATTCTAAAAGCGCCCTGTCCTTTTCGTTTTCCATTAAAAAATCCGAAAAGGCAAACAAATCTTCATTTGAAATACAGATTTCTCTTACCATATCTGCTGTTACTGTATCATTCGGATAAGCAAAAAGTTTTAGTTTATCAAGTTCGCCGTCTATCTGGCGAAGATTGTTTCCTATTTGCGAAATGATTGCAGTAAGGGCATTTTTATCAAGTTTTATCCCCTTTGATTTTCCCTGTTTAATAATCCAGCCTTCAAGCTCGGCTGTTTTATATGTCGGGATAAGCGGACATTCAAGAGAATTATATTTTTTCAAAAGTTTAAAGAACTTTTTACGGCTGTCGAGTTTTTTACCCTCATTTCTCGGAAGCTGCGCAACAAAAACTATATCAAGATTTTCGTTATTATTTTCAAGCGCGCTTTCGATTTCTTTAATCTCTTTATCTTCAAAAGTTTTGGAAAAATAATCAAGACAGTTGATTACAATAAGCATTTTGCCAAACATCATCGGCTGCGAACGCAGAATTGAAATTAAATCGGGGAATTTTGGATTATCGTAAGTTTTGAAAGACATTTCAAGAAAATTTTTATCGAGTCCTTTTTTCAATTTCCCGATTTCCTGTTCAATATTAAAATCTTCTTCGCCATAGAAAAAATATATTGACATATAAGTTATTTTAATTTTTGTCATCCTAAATGTATTTCAGGCTTTCACACAGATTCCGAAACAAGTTCGGAATGACGCGGGAGGCAAAAATCAAAATTTTCCTTTCTAGCTTTCTATCAATAAACTTGCACCGATTACGCCGGCTGTATTACCCAGTTGGGCAGGGACAACTTCAACAGCAGAACCGGCAACTTTCATAGCACGTTTGTATAATGTTTCACGCAAAGGTGCCAAAAGCAAATCGCCTGCATCAGCAACTCCGCCGCCCACAATAATTCTTTCGGGATTTAGAAGGTTAACAACACTTGCCATACCTATTCCGATATATTCGCCCATTATTGTAAAAATCCTTTGTGCAACAGGGTCGCCGGCTTTTGCGGCCTCGCAGACTATATAAGGAGTTATGGCACCGCCGTTTGCCATTTCACGGAATTTAGCAGATTTTCCGCCTCTGATATAATCGTTTGCCATTGCAACAATTGAAGGCCCCGAGGCAAAGGCTTCCAGACAGCCTGTATCTCCGCAGCCGCAAATAGGTCCGTTATCCATTTGGAGTTTAATATGACCGATTTCACCTGCCGCATTTGATGCGCCTCTGACAAGTTTTCCGTTTACAATCAAGCCTGAACCTATACCTGTTCCGACAGTAATGCAGATTAAGTTTTCGCAGCCCTTTCCGGCGCCGTAATTAAGTTCGCCCAATGCAGCACATCTTACGTCGTTGTCAACACGTGTAGGAATATGAAATTCATCCTCAATCAGTTTTGCAATAGGCACCTCAACCCACCCGGGAATATTAGGGGCATTTCTGACAATTCCGGCTTTATAATCAACCTGCCCCGGAAAACCAAATCCGATACCCTCTATATCTTTCGTTGTTAATTTCGTTTCTTTCAACAGGTCATAAATTGCCTGTTTTATGTTATTAACAGTATATTCATACCCCATTTCCGCACGCGTCGGAACAGAATTTGAATACTTAATTTCACCTCTGTCATCAACAAGCGCAATCTTAACGTTAGTACCGCCTACATCTATTCCTATTCTATTCTTTCCCATTTATAATTTCTCCCTTTACCTGACAGTAACATTATAGTACAAACAAGATGATTTACATAATAAATATTATTACGTAAAAAAATAGCCGAATTAAATTAATCCGACCTTATATTTTTTTGGTGAAAAAATATAAAATTATGCACTAAAGTCATCTTTCATGACATTATGCGCAAAACCTGCAAAGAAACCAACTCCGGCGCCTGCAACCAAAAACGGAATTGCCGGACGTTTAAGTTTCAGCATCAAATGATAAGAAGCTGCAAATTTTCTTGTCATATTTCTGGATGTTTCATCCACATAACGAATAATATTTCTAAACTCTTTTCCGGCAGCAGAATCTTCACCGCCCAACTGTGCAACTTTAGCCTTTATATCATCATAGCTGAAAGCATTTTTATTTGTTTTTTCTTCAACTTCAATAAGTTTTACAAACATATCCTGGGCAGGCGTAAGTAATTTATTTGACTTATATTCCCTGACACAATTTTTATTTGTAACTTTACGGCAATAATTAATAACTGTTTTTTTGTTAAAATCATTTTCCTGATTTGTTACCGGCCACAAATATTTGAGCGCATAACCGCCTGCGGTGCCGAGAGCCGTAGCTTTTACGATAGTATTCAAACGAGAATTTTCATTTTGTCCAACTGCACTTACTGACATAGCTAATAAACCTTTACTTAACTAATACACGTAACGTCTTCTACTGTTAAACTTTTATAATAAAGCTTAACGTAAAAAATATATAGGCGGATTTACACTTAAATATTCTGAACTTCAATCCCGTGAAAACGACATGGCTCAAAACTGAGTAATTAAATCCACATGGAATAATAACACATAATTATTTCTTTGTCAATACCTTTATGAAGTTTAGCAACAACATTATTACGACTATTACGAGAATATACATAAAATAATGCTTAATAGTCTGGCTGCCCATAAACAATGAAGCAAGCGCCCCTGCTATAATCGCAACAGATGTAAGTATCATAACAGTTTTTTTCTGGGAAAAACCTGCATGGAGTAATTTATGGTGTATATGCTCCGCATCGGCAACAAACGGTGATTTGCCCTTGGCAATTCTTCTCAGAGAAGAAAATGTGATATCCATAATTGGTACAGCAAGAACCAAAAACGGAAGCAGTATTGCAAGAGTTGCCGCCTTCATAACCCCGGTAATAGATATTGTTGCAAGCAAAAATCCCGAAAATAAGGCTCCGCTGTCACCCATGAAAATTTTTGCTGGATTAAAATTATATGTTAAAAACGCAAGCATTGAGCCTGCAAGAATAAATCCGATTAAAGCACTGATAGGATTAGGAGGAGTCATGGCAACAGCTATAATAGCAAGTGTAACCGCGTTAATAGTTACAACAGAACCCGCAAGACCGTCAACACCGTCTATAAAATTCAATGCATTGGAAATCCCCACAATCCACAGCAAAGTTATGGGATAGGAAAAAATACCCAAATCACCTATAAACGGAACATTATTTATCTGTACACCCAGAAGATATACTAAAGTTGCTATTGAAATCTGCAAAAACAGTTTGAATTTTGCATCAAGATTGTAGATATCATCGACAAGTCCCAGCAGAAACATCAAAGAGCCGCCGAGAAGAATTCCCGAAAGTAAACTTCCGTATGGATAATAGCTCATAAACACAAGACACAAAAATGTAAGCATTGTACTTGCCCAAATAGCAACACCGCCTATTCTGGAAATAGGTTTGGTATGAATTTTACGCTCATTTGGAACATCAACAAGTCCCTCTTTTTTTGAAAAACTTATTACGACAGGTACAAGGCATACCCCTATAAGATAAGCAATTACCGTTCCGATTATGTGTGCATGTGTAAGTTTTATAAGCATTTGGATTAATCCTTTTTAATTAGAAATATAAAAAACAGGAAGCAATTACTTTCTGATATTGACTTATCTTCCTATCTTCTTATCCTCCTATCTTCCTGTAAATCGGGTATTTTTTGCATAATTTAAGAGAGCGCTCTCTTAAATTCTTTAATCCCAATTCATTATCCGACGAAAATATTGCTGATGCAATAATTTTTGCAATTTCTGTCATATCGTCTTCCTTAAACCCTCTTGTTGTGACGGCCGGTACGCCCAGTCTTATACCGCTTGTAACAAATGGACTCTGCGGGTCATTCGGGACAGTATTTTTATTTGCCGTAATTCCGACACATTCAAGAACATTTGCCATATCTTTTCCGGTCTTGCCTGTTTTTCTTAAATCAAGCGTCATCAAATGGTTTTCAGTCATTCCGCCGACAATATCCATGCCTTCATCCATCAGCCCTTGAGCTAATGCTTTTGCATTTTTCAAAATCTGTTCCGCGTAAGTTTTGAACGCAGGTTTTGAAGCCTCCAAAAGCGCAACAGCTTTACCTGCAATTATATGCTCAAGAGGCCCGCCTTGCATTCCTGGGAAAACAGCCTTGTCAATAATTTGTGCAAATTCTTCATCACACATAGTAATACCGCCTCTCGGGCCTCTAAGGGATTTGTGGGTAGTTGTGGTTACAAACTGTGCATGCCCGGCAGGCGACGGGTGCAGACCTGCTGCGACAAGCCCCGCAATATGGGCGATATCCGCTAAAAGATATGCACCGACTTCATCTGCAATTTCTCTAAACTTTTTAAAATCAATAATTTTTGAATAATTGCTTGCTCCGCATATTATTAATTTTGGTTTATGCTCATGAGCCATCTGACGGACATTTTCGTAATCAATATTGCCATATTCATCAGCACCGTAGCTTTTTACGTCAAAATACAGCCCTGAAAAATTTACGGGCGAACCGTGAGAAAGGTGGCCTCCGTTTGACAAATCCATACCGAGAACTTTATCACCGGGCTTCAAAACAGCCATAAAAACAGCCATATTTGCCTGAGCCCCGCTGTGAGGCTGAACATTTGCATGAGCCATATGGAAAAGCTCGCATGCTCTTTTTTGCGCAATTTCTTCTATAACATCAACATGCTCGCATCCGTTATAAAAACGTTTATGCGGTTTACCCTCGGCGTATTTGTTTGTCAAAACACTGCCGCAGGCTTCCATAACAGCCTCAGACGTAATATTTTCGCTTGCAATAAGTTCTATTGTATTTTGCTGGCGTTCAACTTCT